>JALEGO010000481.1 GCA_022763165.1 Flavobacteriales bacterium | reverse complement strand
TAGTTGTTTTTGTTGTTTCATTATTAACTATCAATTCCTAGAAGTATTGTTTAACCATTGTTAAAAATACTAAAGGATTGAATTTGCTTAAACCCTCTGAAACAAATTTATATACATGATGGACGAGAAACTAGGATGTTTTAGCTTTCGGTATCAAATTATTCTTAAAAGGTTTAATATGATGAGAAACTGGCAAAGATGACTATTAAAAGGTAAAATCAATTGAATTCAATGGATTCAACCCCAAAATTCATTGAGAGCTTGGTGTATTGATATTATTCCAATAAAAAAAGAGCCGTGAATGGCTCTTTAAGTTGGGGCATCTCAAAAATTATTATTTGTTCAATAAGTTAAAGTTGGTTTTCATTAATCGAACTCACAAGTAATAATACCTTACATTTCGATTGGTTACACTTTAAAATAAAAAAAGCAGGATTTCTCCTGCTTTTTAAATTTTCAAAAAGAAAATTTATTGATCGGGCTGTATTTATATTATTGATCCTGAGCTCTTATCGCTGAAAGTTTTCCACCTGACACAGTGTAAGCAACACCGTTAAAATCTGTCCAGCTTCCAGAATATGTTCCTTCAACAAGTCCCCCTACCGGATCGTACTTAGTAATATTCAAGTTGAAAGAAGAGTTTGATGAATCGCTGTATACACCTTGGTAGCTTACATCTAGGTAGAAGTTGTTTGTTGTGCCAGTCGCGAATGTTCCAGTCGTATTACCTGGGAACCAAACTGAAACTCCGGCTTGTTGAGCTTGATCGTAAAGGTAAATGGAAGTACCATTGCTATTAACATAGTATGTACTCGTTGGTTGAAGAGCAACAGGGAACTGTACCAATTGATTTGTATAGGCTCCTCCGTTGATTACAAATTCATTTGTTGAAATTGAAGTACCACAGGCTGCAGCATTAAGAGCTGTTACAGAACCTTGAGCACCGCTGGTTACACTTTGCTGTCCTCCTGTTTCACCATTAGAACCATATGCAAAGTAGGTAATGTTTGCATTATCAGGAACAATGATACTGGTGACTCCATTAATATTATAAACCCCAGTTTGACCATTCACTGTCAGATAAATTGATCCAGCAATAGAGTTACCATTACAGTCTTGTATATCAATATCCAGTGTCGCCAAACAATTTACTTGAAGGTCTTGAGTAACAGTTTGTCCAGCTGTTAGTGGTCCAACGGAAAAGATACTACTTGAAACAGCTCCGTTAAAGTCTAAAGCTTGCACATCGATTATGATACTTGGATCTGCGGCAACCCATCTACTGTAAAATCCATTTCCGTCAGTAATTGCGGATTCACCATCAGTAAATACTGTCATTCCAGCTACTGGATTTCCATTACAGTCAGTTACATGTCCTTCTATGTACGCTCTCGGTCCTTTCCAGTCCCAGTTCCAAGTTGTAAAATGAGAAACAGATCCAACAAATTCAGTTCCTTGAAGGGTTGCAGAACCATCTTCTTTCCAAATTCCAACTGCTTCATCAAACCACCATAATGGAATTGTATTAGGAGCATCTGCAATCATCGAAGAAGGTACAGGTACAGTCATCGTAGCTTGCTTTCCAGATGCCACTTGGAGTTTTTCCCCAGCAGAACCAGTTAATTCAACATTCAACATTCCAAATGAATGTAACGCAACCAAATCACCGTTCTCATCTACTGCATCTAAATCCCCTGGCATAACAAAACCAAAGTCTGCACTCTCTGGATCTAAATATTTTACTGCTACATCAAAAGACCCAGAATAAGCTCCACCATTTTCTAACATAACCGCATCTGCAGGAAACTCAACTTTAGCTCCGTTCGATAAAGTTGCAATTCCACCAATACTTGCATCTATTGAAGCAACAGGAGAATTACTTTGCATCATAATTTTTACAGTTGAAGCTCCAGTAGTACTAGGAATGAATGCTCTTGATCCAGTAAAGTATCCAGACTTCGTAACTTTTACATAAGTTCTGTTTTCAGGAACTTGAGCGTTATAGAATTCAAAAATTCCGTTGTTATTAGTAGTAGCTGTTAAACCGTGAAGATTTACGTCAGCATTTGCAATTGGAGTTCCACTCTCATCAAGCACCAAACCAATAACGTTTTGTGCGATTTTATTGGAACTATAGATTTGAACTGTATTATTATTCCCATTATTATTATCTACATCTTCGGTAGGTAATATAGGAGATTCAATGTCCGAGGTAAATTGGGGATGCATTTTATCCTTTTTACATGATGACATCGATAATGCGACTAATATTTGAGCCGCTAGCAAGATTCTTAAGATTTTAGAATAATTTTTCATCTTATGTTGTTTTTAAATTCAAGATGAGTCCAAATTATGGACAGATGCTTTGAATTAAAATCCTGAGTTTGGTTTTTCTTACTTGTTTAAATGTGTTTCATTTCCTTTCATGGTCTTAACTAATTGTTTTTCAGAATTTTGATTTCAAAAAAAATTACTCGAAAAACGGGAGGTAATTTAGCCTAATGAAGTTTGGCTTTCTTTTAATTTGTCATTTCTAGCCTAAATTTGGGCCTATCGTGACTTAAAGGCGGCTATAGCTTTACGTACACTTCCATGTTGTAGAAGTAGAGCTCTTGCTTCTTCAGAACTGATCGAAAGGGCTTCAACAATCATTCTCGTGCCGCGGTCAACCAGTTTATTATTACTTAATTGCATGTCAACCATTCTATTGCCCTGTACATGACCCAGCTTAATCATAATAGAAGTAGAGATCATATTTAGAATCAGTTTTTGGGCAGTCCCTGATTTCATACGAGTACTTCCAGTCACAAATTCAGGGCCAACAATTGCTTCAATAGGAATGTCGGCCACCTTCGATAATGGTGAGTTTTCATTGCAAGTAATGCAAGATGTAAATATTCCATTTTCTTGAGCTTTTTCCAAAGCTCCAATTACATAAGGAGTGGTACCAGATGCAGCAATTCCGATCAATGAATCATTCTGGTTGATTTCATATTCTTGCAGGTCTTTCCATCCAAGTTCACCGGAATCTTCTGCGAATTCTACAGCCTTCCTGATAGCGGAATCACCT
>JALEGO010000480.1 GCA_022763165.1 Flavobacteriales bacterium | reverse complement strand
GTTATGATTTTCTCCAACCTACCCCTGCTGTCATAAACGTTCACCGTGGCTACAAAGCCAGCTTGATCAAACTCATATTCAAATGCGACTACATCTTGATAGCCATCATTATCTGGAGAAAATATCTCTGGATTAACAATAACCTCTCCTGGCGTAAGGTTGTTGACTTCTAAAAATTGAGAGTTTTGATATCCAGGTGTAGCAAACCCTACTGCCTCAGAAGCGGAATGCCAATTGTCTTCATCGTTTGTTGGCAAATCAAAAGAAATTCGTTCTAATGACACGCCATCTACAATATCCAAAAGGGCAAATTGCATGTCATCAGTATAATCAAACCGGTCTATGACATCTTGATCGGGGGCCAAAAGAATAACGGATCCTTCATCATTGGAGTATGTTGGGAGATCGGTTTCCCAAAGTTTTTCAGACTTACCCAATGGGTATTCCTCGATAACATTTTTTGAATCCTCATTCAATACGATATAATCACCAGGAAACAATACTAATGGTAGTGTCGTTATTGGTTTAATATTGGCAATACTATCCCCCTGGAAATTAGCTAATGACCAGTTTTCCAGGCCTATGTACTTTTCACTATTGTTGTATAATTCTACAAAATCAGTTCCTCCCGATCTTGGATCAAACAAAACTTCATTTATAATCAAGTCCCCTACTAAGCCTTCCTCAGGCAATGCAAACTCCAGTTTTAAGTTTTTATTGGAGTTTCCAATACAGTCTGTAGCGTCCTGAATGGTTAAAATATAAAGATCTTGTTTGTTCAGTTTAGGACTCACTCCTATTTCTAAAGATGTGCTCGTAACATCAACAGATTGGGGAGATAGTCCATCGCTAAAAGTATAGTTTGACAATTCCTTCCACTGGTCTCCAAATATGTTTTCAGTAAAATGCACCACGACAGTGGAGTCATTTGACGCAGCTCCCCAGTCGATCTGTGGGCCATCTTGATCCGGATTGAGGCTGAAAACAGAATTCTGAGTGCCAGGAGTACCTCCTTGACTATCATTGGAAGCTGACCAATTTTCGCCCTGTCCGCAAGGATTATCAGGATCAATCATCTCTAGAGTCCATCCTCCATCATCCTTTATATCATCTCCATACCAGTCGCTTTCATACTGTACCTCATGAATAAGTGTTCCATCGGCTCGCCTTAATGTAAAATGGTCACCACTGTTGTTTAGAGACGGCAGAATTCCTAATCCTAAGACCTCTCCATAAGTTTGATAAACGGAGACATTACTGCTGCTACAAAGTATAACATAACTATCTGGAAATATTGTTTTAGTCCCTAAGCTTTCATCAATCGTTCCATCAGAAATGATCAAGTCTTTAAGTTGTATCAGTTTATTACTTCTGTTAAAGATTTCAACGAATTCTGCCTCTGGCAGGTTGCTCAATTCTTCATCTGGATCCGGAAAAAACTCACTCATAACAAGATCGAAGGGTTCAGGGCTTGTCCCAATACCAAATGAGTAACTTTGGTTTCCAGAAGAGTTTCCAAAACAATCCTGAACATTATGGTAATCAAGAGTGTAAATAAGTGACGAGTCTAGATTTGGGCTAAAGCTTATCTGAAGGCTGTTTAAACTCAGAACCTCAACCAAATTGACTGATATCCCGTTATCTATTGCAAAGACAAATGAAGAAATCAAAGTAGTATCGATTCCTTTGGAAAATGTCAGAACTAGGTTGGTTCCATTAATCGCAAAATCTGATATAATTGGTTGGCTATTATCTGGGTTGGTAGAATAGATGGAGTTCTGAGTGCCTGGTGTTCCTCCATTTGAGGCATTTGATGCGCTCCAATTGTTTTGATCGCTACAGGGATGGTTGGGGTTTATTCGCTCTAAGCTGTAGCCTCCATCTGCTTTTATTGGATCATTGTACCAGGAATCATCATATTTTACAATGTCGATTACCGTTCCAAATTCATTAATCAAGGTCAAGCTATCACCGCCATTTGTTAATGCTGTAAAAGAAGGGATTCCTAAAACATTGCCAAAACTGTTGAATAAATTCACATCATTAGCATCACATAAGATTAAATGATCCCCTCCAACAAAAGTACTTCCTCCCAGACTCATGTTAGTTGTTGTATTTACCAATATCCAATTTGAAATGTCAAAAGTCTTTGTGCTTGGATTATAAATTTCCAAAAACTCCGCAGAAGGCATACCAACAGAGGGGCTTGGGTCTGCAAAAACCTCATTAATAATAACCTCTCCCCAACTTGCAGTATCGTAATTCCACACACCGAAAGATTGGTTGGTCGTGTCGATGATATTACCATTTCTATCTAAAACCCCAGTAATTTGTAGGTTTAGGTTGACGTTTACTGGGAAATTGGAAAATGTTAATAATACTTTAGACGAATCTTGATTGTCCAAAACGGCAGCGGAAGGGTTTCCAATTCCATTGTCTACAAAATAGTTATTGTTGCTCTCCGCAGAAACCGTTTCTAAGTTCTCCGAAAAGGACAGTTCTAATTGATTTGGGGCATTCACCTGTATGGATGACAACAAAGGCTTAATGGTGTCTGGATAAGCCGTTCCAGTTACTTCAACACTATCATACCAGAATTTGTCTGAACGCGTAGAGGTGTAAATAGATCGCACCCCGAAATAGTTTGACTGGGTGTGGATGTTATCAACTACTGTTCCTTGGCTTACATAGTTTGTTTGACCAGTGGAGTCTGCAAATAACTCCCAATTTCCCAAACTATCTCGCGTCACAAGAATGTTAACATTGACTGGATCCAAATTAACAAAACCATCAGTTCCATCAATTATTTTTGTGGAGGATGAACCGTCTTGCCGGTAGAGGCTCACCTCATCATCCGCATTACCAATTTCAACAAAATAACCATTGAGTGGACCTTCTAGATTCGACTGATCTGCAACCAAATAAACTCTCGACAAATTACTTGGAGAAGGGAAAAAATCCATTTCAACATAAAACTTCCAGGTTGCATTTCGAATAGCAGAGGATGAAGTGGATAAGTATGACTCATCTGCAACTGCCGGTAAATGATTGAGGTGTAATCGATTTTGAAGGTCTACCTCATAGTTCAGATCATCACCGGACCAGGTAGGGTTTGAAGTGAAATCTCCATCAGTAAAATCATCAACGAATTGAGCTCTTGAAGTATAACTCAATAAAAGAATAAGTATAGAAATTGGTAATGCAAGTTTCACAGCAAGTTTTTTGCGAAAGTACGAGAAATTACGTTTTCAATAAATCCAGAATATTAAATTCAGTTTAAATACTCAAAATCCACGCGGTTCTGTAGGTTCATAGGTAGGACCAGTAGATTGTGTTTTTCGAGATATAAAATATCACCAACGCTTTTTTCCGTTTTCTTGAACAAACGTGTTGGGCCTTTTAGTCTTACTAGATAGACTCCACCATTGACCCAGTCTGATACAAAATAGCCTTCACCTGTTTTTTGCAGACCGTCTAAATTGCCAATATCAATACTCAGTTTGATAATCTCCTTGGTTTCCAAATCGACTGCCCTTAAAGCAGCATTTTTAGCTTCTCTAACTTTTCCGTTTTCAAAAACACCCCAACTCGCAATAAGAATTCTTCCATCGTCAAACAACAAGCCGTTAGGGTTTTCCAATTCTTTATCTTGAATCCATACTTGCAATCTTTCATCCTTAAGTCTATAAATCGCTGATGTCATCATATCAGAAACATAAATGTTGTCTTGGTCATCAACTGTAATGTCATTTAAAAACTTTGCGTTTGGACCAGGAAAGGATTGCTTTTCTTTACTTTCAAGATCTATTGCAACTACTTTAGTAATGTCTGAAACGTAAAGTTTATTGTCATGAAGGCAAAGTCCTTTAGGGTCGTCTAAGTCGCTAAAAAGTTCTTTTTTTACAATAGTTCCATCAAATTTTACCAAAGAAATATAACCGTCATGAATCGAATCTCCTCTCTGCTCTCCAATATTAGAAACGAAAAGCAAAGAATCTTTCCAATAGATCACAGATTCCGGGTGAGAAAATCCTTCAATTTGCTTTTTCTGAGAAAATACGGTTGAACCTAAGATTATTATTAAAAAAGTGAATGTTATTTTCATCTAATAAAGTGTTTGATATCGAAATAGCCGCTTTAACTAAAAAGTTCTTCTTTTTAAATAACCATTAAAAATAATAAGCAATATTATAAGGAAAGCGCCAATATAAAAGCTTGTGCTCATTTGTTCACTTTCACCAAATATTAAAAACCCTATTACAATAGCGTATATTACTTCAAGGTTTATGATGAGGTTGATGGTAAAAGGCCCCAATACCCTGATGGTTTGAATGGAAAGTAAAAATGGCACAGCAGTGCATAGTATAGAAAGAATTGCCAACCAAAATAAATCCATACCACTCGGAGAAAAGACATAGTCCGCTGTTATTCCAGAAAATGGCATATACAGACTCATCCAGATTAGAGCTCCAAGAAGCTCATAATACGTTATGGTTTTTGATGACGCTTTTTCAATCATCTTGCCATTTATAACCGAAAACAAAGATGCCGTAAAAGCGGCAATAATTCCTAATAAGTAGCCAAGCAGAGACCCTTCAGTGCTTTGTGCAATAAACCAAATTCCAACCATTACCAAAGCACCGATAGTAAGTTCAGAAACCCTGATTCTTCTTTTGAAAACTACGGGCTCTATCAAGGCAGAGAAAAAAGAGATAGAAGAAAAAGAAACCATAGTGATGGCAATGTTAGAGACTTTAATTGCTCCATACAAGGCCACCCAATGAATTGCGATTATTAGACCTATGCCAAAAAACGCTGCAAGGTGTTTCCGGTTGGTTTTTAGAGATTTCCTTCCAAAAAAAGCATAGAATACACTCAAAGAGCCTGAAACGATAGCAAGGCGCCACCAAACTAATGACATTGCTTCAAAGGATATAAGCTTTCCTAAAATCGATGTAAAGCCCCATAAAACGACACAGATATGATAGATAAGAAGAGCCTTAGATCTTGTCATTCAACAAATTTAGGTTTCCTGTCTTACAATACGAGTACGACAAACCCTCTAAGTTCATGCTCCTTTCCAGATTCAGCTTCTCTAAAAAATAATCTATATGGATATACGCCTTGTCCTACTATATCCTTCCCAGCAATTTTATTAGGCCTTCCATCCCAACCAACATTCAAATCTCTTGATTCGAAGATCATGGCGCCAAGTCTATTAAAAATGCGCAACAAGTAGTCATCTTCACTGATTCCTATACCTTTCGGGCCAAATTCATCATTTATATTATCCCCGTTTGGTGTAAATGCGTTTGGAATGTAAAAAGAAAAATCATCATCCACATAAATTTGCTTGTCTATCATAACCGTGCAGCCATGAATAGTTTGAACCTCGAAATCTATTGGGTATAAGCCCGAAACACTAGGTAATACCAAGTCCACTTCGTGTCTGTTGTTGAATGTAGCAATGACATCTCTGCCGTTTATATCATAAATTGTCCATTTCCACCCGCTGATAAACCCCTGAGAGTGATCTGTAAGCTTTAAGTAAGTATTTGTAGTACTCAATTCTTCAGGAAAGCAACTAAAATCAGCAGTCAATCCAGGATGCGCAAGAATGGTTGTAAAGGATGTATCTTTTTCGCAACCGTTTTCAGAAACAAGCGTCAGTTTAGGAAAAAATAAACCATCAGTTTTATATTCATGCGCAACAAAGTCTGAGCAATCAGAAATGACGTTCGTTGAGTCTCCAAAATCCCAAAAACAGGATTCTGAGTTGAGTGAATTGTTTTGAAAGACAATTGGTAGTGGAGCACAACCTTGGTTTGTGTCAATCGATACTATCGGAACAGGTCCAGGAAAAAAGTATATTGTATGTGTATCCACCGCAGTACTATTGCATACATCGGTTAGTGTTACAATATAGTCAAATGAACCAGGATATGTTCCCTGTGGAACAGTTGATATTGCGCTGGAATTCGAGCCGGTCACATTCCACTGATAACTATACGATGTAGAATCACCACCAGAAGGACTTGCAATAGCAAAGGCAATATCCCCCGAGCATAAGGAATCGGTTCCTGAAACACTTACTGACACATCCGGATGAACGTAAACCTCAACTGTTCTAACCAAAGAGGGGCAAGTATCATTATCGTATGCAATTACTGAATACTGAGTTGTTGTACTCGGTGAAACTTGTAAATTCTGAATGGTATCCTGATTATTCCAAACATAAAAAAATGGACCACCTACACCACCTTGGGCAAAAGGCAGTAAGAAGGTAATATCATTTGCACAGATTGTATCTCCAGAAACCATCAATTCGACTGAATCCGGTGCAAACAAAATCAATGTATCTATTGCTACACAGCCATCATTATCGGTCACGGTTATGATGTTGATATCGCCTGAGAGTTGAACGGCCAAGGCGTTAGTCTCTCCTGAGCTCCATGCATAGTTATACGGAGTGCTCCCTCCATTTACCACTACGACTGCTTGACCATCATTGGAGGCAAAACACTTGGGGTCTGTGGCATTGGCAATATTCAATTGTGGAGGTGGAATACTTGTTACTGTTACACTAACGTTTGAATCGCATCCACTTGCATCTGTAACGGTTAAATTATATGTTCCGGGGCCCAAACCAGTAACAAAAGAGTTGGAAGCCCCAGAAGACCAAACATAAGTATATGGCTGGGCACCGCCACTCACAATAATAGAGGCAATCCCATTATTTTGATTACAATTTGCTGCATTGGAGGCATCAAATATTTTTATGGTATCAGGGGCTATTAAAGAGTCAGAAATAACCAGTTGACAGTTGGATTGCTCCGTTATAGTGACTTCAAATTTTCCACCACATAAGTTGCTTAAATCTTCTGTTGTAGCTCCATTTGACCAATTAAATGTATATGGCGAAAACCCATTAAAAGGTGTTAGATCAATGGTTCCATTGCAAATATCAAAACAAGTCGGGTCAGTACCGAAAATGGTGGCATTTAAACTGGATTGTAGTAGCTGAACCGAGTCTTTAGCTATACAACCATTGTTGTCTGATACTGTTACAGCAAAATGTCCTGTATTATTAGTTGTGGCAACTTGATTAGTAGCACCATTGCTCCACAAATAAGAAGTGAAGCCAATTCCAGCATCTAGAGTTGTAGATTGGTTCGGGCAAATTACCGTATCGCCTGTGATATTAAGCACTATAGAAGTAGATGTTCTGAGACTGTCTATGTAGTTCAGGTTTTGAGCATTATTGGGTATTCCAGGTGTTTCTCCAGCGCCTGCTGCTGCTTGTGAAAAATTCGTTACTGTATTGTATGATCCATTGTTGAAGAAATAAAACTGACCAGATCCAGTAGTTGAAGAAATCAACATGTTATTTGGGCCACCTGTAATATCTCCGTAGGAAACGCCATGAAACAAAGCTCCTGCTGGATCCCTTGTTTGAGCAGCATCTCCTGCGTTCCTCAACCCTAAATATAGATAGCTGCTAGGCTGATTATAAACACAACCTAGGTAACTGGTTGATCCTGGGTTCGAATTTGGGGTAATATCACACCTTTCCAAGTTTCCGTGATTGGCAGGCATAATATATACCAAGTCTGCATTTGAATCATCTGGATCGTCAGCAATATTGATGGCAATGTTTTTGTCAGACTCATTGTAAATCAAAATCAAAGAGCCTACCGGAACATTGGCCCAAACTGGTAGATTAGCCAACCTTATGTGACCATCTGCAATACCCACTCCTGGGGTAGGAGTGCCTCCAGGTGCAAAATCTCCATTATTATCATCAATAATCCACCCTCTTAAGTCAACTTTGGAACATGGTGGCCCGATCACTAATAACTCATAATACTCTTGAGCTCCTGCTGTGCCATTTGAAATCTCATTTATTATAATACCCTGACCAATTGTTGTAAATGGTATTAGAATTATTAAAGCTATTATAATGTTTCGTAACAAAGCAAGCAAATGACGAGCTACAATGGAATTGGTTGTCTAGGATTTAATTAATAACTATTATCAAAGTCATTTTTCACATCAACAGGTGGTCTTGTATCTCCATTCGCGATATTCCATGCCGTGTAAAAGACTAGTTTAGTGATCTTCTCAATTTTATCGTAGTCAATCTTATCGAAGGTATCACTAGGACGATGATAATCCTCATGTGTACCGTTAAAATAAAATATAACTGGGATATTATGTTTCGCAAAGTTATAATGATCAGATCGGTAATAATATTTGTTTGGGTCATTTGGATCATTGAAAGTATAATCCAGTTCCAATTGAGTATATATCTTATTCGTTTCTTCACTGATTCTATGGACTTCAGAACTGAGTTTATCAGATCCTATTAGATAAACATAGTCCGCATTTCCTTTGTGCTTCTCATCAATTCGACCAATCATATCGATATTGAAATCAACAACAGTGTTCTTTAGAGGGAAAACAGGATTGGATGAATAGTATTCCGAGCCTAAAAGACCTTTTTCCTCTCCGGATACTGGCATGATTAGTATACTTCTCCTTGGTCCAAAACCCGCATCTTTGGCCTTTTTAAAGCTTTCAGCAATTTCAAGCAAAGCTACCGTTCCAGAACCATCATCATCAGCTCCGTTGTACACAATATCTCCATGCTTTCCAAGATGATCGTAGTGAGCAGTCAAAACAACAATTTCATCCTTTTTATCTGTGCCCTCTATAAAACCTAAAACATTCTGAGAATTGATTATTTGTTTGGCTCTTGAAATTGTTATTTCTCCTCTGCAGTTGTATACTCTTTTTTCATAACTCCCTTTAAAAAACTTCTTCGTTCTTTTCACAAATTTCTTTTCACTGACACTCATTATTTTTGCTGCCATTCCAGGTGAAATATACATAGAAGCGGCATACATACTTTCAATCGGATGAGCATTTGCTAATTTCATTTGCGGGCGTTGAATACTATGTTCATTTTCTTTGATGTTTTGTTCTATATCAAAATCAACAATGAGTACCTTGCCCACCTTATGCCGCTTTGCAAGTATTAATTTCGATCTATTCGTGAGCCATTG
>JALEGO010000479.1 GCA_022763165.1 Flavobacteriales bacterium | reverse complement strand
CTGGCACGCAGCTCGTGCAGGCAGTAAAAAGATGAATGCCGTTGCGATAATTAAGATTTTTGTTTTCATAATATTATGTTTTAGATGTGAATTCAATTATTGCTTTTTCCATATCCTGATGCTCATTGTAAAGCTTCATTATTTCTTCGTTTTCCTTTCCATCGGTCAAGTAAGCTGCATAGACTTCCTTAGGTACTTCCAACCTGAAGATGTTACTTTCCTTGCCTATTTTGATAAACATCTCGGTGTACTTGCGTGGTCCAGAAAGATTGTTTTTGATGGACTTTAATTGGTTCAGGTCGTGACTGGAAAGGTTAAGCCGTTTTACTAATTCATCGTAGCCTTTCTCATTGTTCAGGCTGTAAATAACTTGGGTATTTTCAAGAATACTGGCCGATGTGGAATTGTTCGGAAGCTGATTAATGGACTGTAAAATGATACCGATGGCACCATTCTGTTTCCGTATGGCTTGATAGTAGAATTCCACACTTTCCAGCACGTTGTCAAACTTCAGTTGTTTGGCAAACTCATCGAAAAGGATAATGCCTTTTTCGGCTCGATTACGCCAAATGGTGCGTTGGATAGCTGACTTAATAAGCTTAAGCATTACGGATAGGATTTCCTTGTTGTCTTTTACTTCATCAAGTTCAAAGACAATCAAGCGTTTATCTTCGATTTTATAGGTCTGGTCTTCGCTCACCTCGAACAGAAAACTGTATAGACCATCACCGACATACTCGGACATTACGTGCAAGAAGCTCGTGACATTAAAGTAGTCGGGATGGATTTTAAGGGTTTTCAGAATATCCTTCTGATGCCTCTCTATAAAATTGTAGAAACCTTCGAGCGAATGATTTTCAGAAGTGCTATCGTAATAGTGACGCAATATCTTTTTGACCGAAACGGATTGTGCTTTCGTCACTTTTAGGTCTGAAGCGAACAATTCAAAAAGGAAAACCGACAAGTCTTCGAGACGTTCCGGTGTTAGGTCATTTTTATCGCTGATGAAGAATGGGTTGATACCCAAGTTCTTTCCACTTTCATAGCGAAGTACCGTGTATTTCTCAGGATAGAGTTTGGCAAATTTGGTGTAGGATCCACCGAGGTCAATTATGACCAGGCGAACACCACTTTCAAAATATTGGCGTAGGATGTTATTGGCCAAAAAGGACTTGCCTTCGCCAGTCGGTGCGAAAATTGCAAAGTTCCGGGCTTTGATACGTCTCTTGCGTTCATCCCAAACATCTTTTAGCACAGGAATGTTATGTTCCCTATCATTAAAAATAATTCCGGTAGCATCAGATTTGTAGTTGGTATTGTTGATGAACAGACATAGGGCGTGCTTCAAATCGGTTACGTACAAATCGTTGTTTGAGAAGTTGGATGAAAAACAGCAATAACTGTTCAGAATATAATTTTTACGTTCTTCACCTCTCGGATAGTAAGGGATGATATCAAGTTCCTTAAACTCGGTCTTGATTTTTGAGGTAATGGAATCCAGATTCTTTTTGTCCTTAGCCCAATACACTACGTTCAAATGACCTCGGATAATCCTTGCATTGTCATCTGCATTGATTTGGTCAAGGATGTGCTGGATTTTACCAAGAACCACCTTATTCTGCGAACCGAAATTGGAACTTTTGTTAAGCTCTTCTATTTTCTTATCGAGTAGCTTTCGCCATTTCTGTTTATCATCCAAATACAGGATTTGGTTGACGATGTGGTTCTCATTTAGCGTAAGCCCTAAGCCATCAATAAACCCTTGATGAAACACAAAATCGTCCGAAGTGAATTTCTCATTGGTCTTGCTACTCTGTACACTTTCGCCAAAGCACAGTTCGCTATTGACGGCCAGGGCATCAAAATGGTTATCGCCAATGGTGACGTTCTTTTTTTCCAGTAGGATGTCGGTATCAAAACCTTCGCTGAATCCGTTGAAATAGTTTGTGGTGAGTTGTAGTATTTCTTTCGCTTGAAGCGAAACAAAACGCATCTTTCGGCTGTTATTGATAAAGGACACCGAATCGCTCACCGCATTTGCAAATACTTTAATATTGTCGTCCAACTGCTGAACAATACCTTTGGAAACCTTACGGAAAGGATTGACATATTTTGGATTGTTGAGTGCCTTGTTTTTTGTCAGGATAAAGAACAAATAACATTGATGTTCGATGTAACCACGACTTTTAAAATGATTGTGCGTTGCCTTTTCGAGAAAGGACTCATTGGGCAATTGTTCTGAAGAGTAGGACTTCTTTAAATAAATATCCTGTTTATGAACCACAATTCCAACAGGTAGTGACTTCAAGGCTTGGAACCACGCACCGTGTATATCCTCAAAGTCCTTTTCAGAAAGCGAATAGATTTCTGGCAGATTCCCTTTATAGCACAACACCACATTGCCATTATTGGCAAAGACAATATTATCCTGAATATCTGCAATGGGTTGATATGCTGAGAGGTTCATCTTATTCATATTCAAAACCTGAGTTACGCTTGTTGCTGATGATTTTTGGAAAAGGATTACCCATTTGAAATAGCTGTGGATTGTTGG
>JALEGO010000478.1 GCA_022763165.1 Flavobacteriales bacterium | reverse complement strand
GTTGAGCCTTCCAAACCTCCTTTGAGCGACTTCTTGCTGAAATCGACTTCTACTGGTAATTCTGATTCTTGGTCTAAATATGCCGCTTGAAGCCCTGTTATAGCCCCAGCTGAAATGCCTGCAAAATATATCTGGTCAGGATCAATATTATATGGATTACCATCTTCTCCGGCAGTTTTTCTGATAAATCGTACCGCTGCCTTGGCATCATGCATTGCCCTTATGACGGCCTCAAGTCCATGTTGTTCGTTCACCGGTAAAGCTATACCTATTCTGTAATGCATGCTAACAGTGACATATCCTTTTTTGGCAAAATCCTTACAAAACTTCACAATACATTGATCCGTCTTGCTGCCTGTTATAAAACCGCCTCCATGCGTAAAGAAAATTACTGGCCTGTTTGTTTCATTGTCACCTTTTGGCTCATAAATATCAAGATGTAGTTTCTCATTTATGCCAACGAAGTTGATATTTTCACCATATTCTATGTTCTTCTCTGATTTGACTTTGTCAAAAACCTCATCCTCATAACGGGTACCATTAAGATCTGTTTTTTTACAGGACAGAATGAATAGTAAAATTAGGCACGCGAAATGTAGAGATCTCATAGGTCGGTTTTGAATAATACACAAAAATTCGTCTCTACCCTATTTCGTTGATGCATTAGGTTACTTCGACAGCTCAGTACTCCACTGAAGCTGTGTCACATTGAGCTTGACGAAATGTAGACCGGTTACGAAGAAGCAAAAGATTTAGCAAAACACCCGACCCAATTGGGGAACGCCACAAACTACACTACAACGTTCACAATCTTACTTGGTACCACAATAACTTTCTTAGGCGTTTTTCCACTCAACCACTTTTGAGCTTCTTCCGCTTCCAAAACACATTTTTCGACTTCTTCTTTAGACAAGTCTACCGGGAGCTCCAACTTAAATCGCATTTTACCATTAAATGATACTGGATATGAAAAATTTGACTCTTTTAAGAATGATTCATCATACTTAGGCCAAGAAGCATTAACGATGCTTTCCGTTTTTCCTAAACCATGCCACAGTTCTTCTGTAATGTGCGGAGCAAATGGATGGATCAAAATCAATAAATCTTCCAACACCTTGACATGGTTGCACTTCTGTTCGGTCAATTCATTCACAGCGATCATAAAACCGCTTACCGGAGTATTAAATGAGTAGCGTTCAATATCTTCAGTGATTTTCTTGATGGTTTTGTGGAGTGTTTTAAGCGATTCAGGTTTTGGAGCATCCGGAGAAACGTTAAATTCGCCATCTTTGTGGAAAAGCCTCCATAATTTTCTCAAGAAATTGTGTACACCATTGATGCCTTTGACATCCCATGGTTTGGATTGTTCCAATGGCCCTAAAAACATCTCATAACATCTCAATGTATCCGCACCAAATTTCTCGCAAAGCACCGTTGGATCCTCTACATTGTACCACCTCTTGGACATTTTTTCCACCTCAAATCCACAAGTGAAATCGGCATCTGAAGGGAAGAATTTAGCATCCCTATATTCAGGTTGCCAAGCTTTCAATCCAGATGCATTGAGAATATCATTATCTGTAAGGTGAATATCAATTCTTAAGTTTTGAAAACGCTCTTCCAGACCATAACCTTTTTGACTAGGGAACTTTTCATGATACTCTGCAAGGTGATGCTTGCAAACATACTGATTGGGGTTTTCTTTGTCTCGATAAAGAATGCTTGACCTACCAAGGATCATACCTTGGTTGATCAACTTTTTAAAAGGTTCGTCAAAACCAATGTAATCCAAATCATGAAGTATTTTAGTCCAAAATCGAGCATATAATAAATGACCCGTTGCGTGCTCAGATCCTCCAATATATAAGTCCACCTGATTCCAGTAATCGATGAGCGCTCTATCTGCAAAGGCCTCATCGTTGTTGGGATCCATATATCTTAAAAAATACCAAGAAGACCCAGCCCAGCCAGGCATGGTATTGTAATCCATGCGATCACCTTTATGGAATTTCCAATCTTCTTGCTTTGCACGAGCTAAAGGCGGCTCTCCTTCCTCAGTTGGAAGGTATTTGTCTACCACAGGTAATTCAACTGGAAGGTCTTGATCTTCCACTAGTCGTGGTTGATCCCCCTCATAAAAAACAGGGAAAGGCTCTCCCCAATATCTTTGTCTGGAAAATACGGCATCCCTTAATCGATAATTGATTTTACCCTTACCTATTCCCTTTTTCTCAATTTCTTCAACAGCCTTAGAAATAGCATCGTCACAAGTCATATCGTTTAAGAAATCGCTATTCATGAGTTTTGCATTCTTGTCTTCACAAGCTGTTTCAAAAACTTCAATGTCTTTAAATATATCCACTATTGGTATTCGGAACTCCTGAGCAAAATTGTAATCTCTCTGATCTCCTGCCGGAACTGCCATTACCGCACCTGTGCCATAACCAGCAAGCACATAATCTCCTATCCAAATGGGTAGTTTGTTTCCATTAAAAGGGTGAATAGCATAGGCTCCGGTGAAAGTTCCAGAAACGGTTTTTACATTTGACATTCTGTCTCTCTCAGACTTCAAGGCTGCGGCCTCTTTATACTTCTTGACATCCTCCTTATAGTCTGCCGTTGTAATCATATCCACTAGCTCATGTTCAGGAGCCAAAACCATGAATGTCGCACCGAATATTGTATCGGGTCTTGTAGTAAAAACCTCAATCTCCTGTTCGTGACCGTGGACATCAAAAGTTAATGAGGCTCCAGTTGACTTACCGATCCAGTTTCTTTGTTGTTCTTTTAATGCATCGCTCCAATCCACTTGCTCAAGACCTTCTAGCAATCGCTCTGCATAAGCAGTTATGCGCATGCTCCATTGCTTCATTAGTCTTCTTTCTACAGGATGTCCTCCACGCTCAGAAAGGCCATCTTTTACCTCATCATTTGCCAATACTGTGCCTAAGGCAGGGCACCAATTTACCCAGGTATCGCTTAGGTAAGTTAACCTATAGTGTTCGAGTACTTCCTCTTTCTTTTCGGTAGACCACGAATTCCAATCCTCACTTGAGAAATTTTGTTCTGTCTCTGTAAACGCATTTGCTCCATTGGATCCACTTTTTTCAAAAATGGAAATAAGATCACTAATCCTGCGTGCTTTCCTTTGTGAACGATCGAACCAAGAATCGTATATCTGCTTAAAAATCCATTGGGTCCATTTATAGTATTTCGGATCCGAAGTTCTCACTTCTCGTTCCCAATCATATGAAAAACCAATCGCATCAAGCTGCTCCCTGTATCTCTTGATATTGTTTTCAGTGGTAATCGCAGGATGTTGTCCTGTTTGAATCGCGTACTGTTCTGCCGGAAGCCCAAATGAATCATAACCCATGGGGTGCAAGACATTAAAGTTGTTCAATCTTTTATATCGCGCATAAATATCCGAAGCAATGTATCCAAGAGGATGTCCAACATGCAACCCTGCCCCAGAAGGGTATGGAAACATATCCAAAACATAAAACTTTGGTTTGTCAGATTGATCCTTGACCTTATACACTCCATCCTTCAACCACTGTTCTTGCCACTTCTTCTCAACTTCCTGGTGCTTATACTCCATGATTTCTTAAAAATTTCTAAAAGTTGCAAAATTACCAAAAAGAGAGGATAGATTTATTCTTAATCGAAATTCAATCTCTTATTTTTGATATTTTCGCGTTAAGCAACATGAGTACTCCAGAACAAAAGATAAATAACAAGAGGTTAAGATCTTCCTACTTTTCCAATATTGTAAGTATCTCTCTTGTCTTGTTTATTCTGGGACTACTAGGACTTATCCTGCTGACCGCGAATAAGATGTCGATTTATGTTAAAGAGAATATTGGCTTCTCAGTTTACATAAAGGAACATGTTAAAGAGGTTGATATCATTAAAATCAAAAAGTCACTAGATGCAAAGTCATTCGTGAAAAAAACAAAATATGTTGATAAAGAGGAGGCAGCTGAAAAATTGCAAGAGAATCTAGGAGAAGACTTCACCAATTGGCTGGGGTACAACCCTTTATTGTCTTCAGTTGATGTTTATTTATTGGCTGATTATGCACATCCTGACTCATTATCTTGGATCGAAGCTGACCTTATGAAAGACAATAAGATCAAGGAAGTTTATTATGAACCTGATTTATTGCAATTGGTGAATGAAAATGTTCGAAAGATTGGATTCATCCTGATTGGATTCAGTGTTCTTTTAATGATCATCGCGATAGCCTTAATAAACAGCAGCATACGATTGGCTATTTATTCTAAAAGATTTGTAATAAGAACCATGCAATTGGTTGGAGCAACTAAAGGTTTTATTAAAAGGCCATTTATATGGAAGGGAATTGTTCAGGGTGTTGTGGGAGCCCTCATTTCAACCTTGCTTATTTTGGGCGTAATTTATTTTGGACAACAAGAATTTCCGGAAGTTTTTCATTTTCAAGACTTGGAACTTTTAGGAACTCTATTTTCTATTATACTTTTGTTTGGAATTCTGATCACATGGTTCAGTACTTCACTAGCCATAAACAAATATTTGAGGATTAGACCAGACAAGTTATACTGATAATTATGAGTAATACATCAATAAAAAAAGACGGAGGCGGTAAGCAAGCGTTTGCTTTAGAAAAACAAAACTACATGATCATTGCTGTTGGTTTTGTACTCATCGTATTGGGATATATTCTAATGTCTGGAGGGGCAGCTGCCAGTCCTGATGATTGGAATTATGATGAGATCTTTAGCTCTGTTAGAATATCTGTAGCACCAACCACGAGCCTGATTGGTTTTTTGATTGTGCTTTATGGCATCATGAAAAAGCCACAAAACGCTTAAGTAGGTGAGCTTAATAGAAGCTATTCTTCTTGGGATTATACAAGGGCTAACGGAGTTTCTTCCTGTAAGCAGCAGCGGACATTTGGAGTTGGCAAAGTTCTTTCTAGGTGATGACAGTGTACCAAAGGAGAGTTTGATTTTTGATGTTGTGCTGCATTCAGCTACCGCTCTAAGCACAATTGTAATCTTTTGGAAAGACATCCTTAAGATATTTAGGGGCTTGATGAGTACCACGATGAATGAAGAAAAAAGATTTGCTCTTTTCGTGGTGGTTTCGATGATTCCAGCTGCAGCAATAGGTGTTTTGTTTGACGACCTTATTGAAGCGATGTTCAATAAACAAGTGCTATTGGTTGGTCTAATGCTGATTGTAACTGGATTGCTTCTGTTTTTGGCGGATAGAGCAAAAAAAACAGATAAAAAATTGACATTTTCAACCGCACTAATCATTGGTATTTCTCAAGCCATTGCGATTCTCCCAGGAATTTCAAGATCAGGGGCAACAATTTCAACTAGCGTTCTACTCGGCATTGACAAAGAAACTGCAGCTAAATTCTCATTTTTGATGGTGATACCTCTCATCTTTGGCAAAATGGCAAAAGACATGATGAGCGGAGACCTTGATATTGCAGGTGATAAAACAGGCATATACATAGCTGGGTTTGTGGCGGCATTCATCATGGGACTGCTTGCTTGTAAATTGATGATCAACCTTGTGAAAAAAAGCAAGTTGGTTTATTTCTCTATCTATTGTTTTATCGTTGGCCCAGCGGCTATCCTACTTTGGTGGTTCTTATGAGTTTTGAACTAGAAGATGATCTTCAAAAATATCTGGATGGTCAGGTTATGTTAATTGACAAGCCTTTAAACTGGACTTCCTTTGACGTGGTCAATAAGATTCGTTATTCTATTAAAAGGAAATTCAATCTTAAAAAGATCAAGGTGGGTCACGCTGGAACTCTAGACCCATTGGCCTCTGGACTTTTGATCGTTTGTGTTGGTAAATTCACCAAGCGCATCTCCGAATTTCAAAATCAGAACAAGGAATATACTGGTACTATTACACTGGGATCCACTACTCCCTCATACGACCTAGAAACAGATTTTGATCAGCAATATGAGGTTGATCACATTACCGAAAAGTTGATTGAAGAAGCCCGACAAAAGTTTCTAGGTAACATTGAACAAGTTGCCCCCAAGTATTCAGCAAAAAGAGTTGATGGCGAAAAGGCATATAATCTTGCGCGAAAAGGAGAGGACGTGAAAATCAAATCACATCATGTGGAAATCAAAAGCTTTGATTTTGAAGCTATCTCAATGCCAAATCTAGATTTTCGTATTTCTTGTTCCAAAGGAACATACATCAGATCGATTGCACACGACTTTGGTCAGGCCCTGAACAGCGGAGCACACTTAAGTGCGTTAAGAAGAACTCGAATAGGCAACTTCGATGTTGCTGATGCAGTTCAAATGGAAACGAATGAATCACGAAATCGTAGCTTCAGAAAAACAGAATCCTGATCAAAAAACAGTATAAACAAAAGGAGATAATGCCGATCCTCCAGCGAAAACAATAAGAAGCCCGAGTAAAAGCAGCACTATAATTATTGGTGCCAACCAAAATTTCTTGCGTTCCTTCAAAAAGCCCCACAAATCCTTTAAGAATTCCATTCAGCAAAAATAAACAAAATTGATCTGGCTATTTATCTATTAAGAGTTTGAATGTATTTCCGGTAAGAACATCTTTAATGAAATAGATCCCTGGTTTATGTTTCAATTCTAGGAAATTGCGCTCCGAAAAACGCTCCAATAATCTACCAAATGAATCGAAAAGCTCTCCGTTCAATTCATGACTGAAATAGACAACGTCCGCAGCAGGGTTGGGGTACATTATCATTTGTTGTGTTTGGGGGTTTTCTATCGAAGTAATGTTATTGCAGATGATATCATAAAGAAACTGGCTGTATAGATCATCAACTATGGGGTCCAAATAAGGCTTTAAATGGTTTCCTCCCAAAAAGTAATAATGCTGCGCATGCACTCCTAGATTGAGTGCATGATCGTGAACGGCTTTGCTCCCATCAACGAAAACCAAATCAACGGCCAAACCTGATTCATAGGGAATTGTTTTATCTGCTGTCCCATGAGCGCTAAACATTGGAGGTTTATTTCCTAGATCTAGGATGCTTTTTCTGTAAAGGCCTCCTGCCAAATTGATTACACCGGCAACATCTGTTGAAATATGGCCAGGATTACCACTGTTGTCCCCTTCGACTCCTCCCAATCCTATTACTGTGTCGGTTACATACTGAGGCCCCTCTAATAAATCATTGTGATAGCCCACATGCATTGCCATAAATGCTCCTGATGAATGACCCCCAATAAAAATATTAGTAGTATCAATTCGATAAATATTTTGACCTGCAGCATCATTTTTAAAGAATCGAATGGCGGCTCTCAAGTCATTGATGGCACGTTGAGCAACACCTAAAAACTCATTGGAATCCGGTAGCTGCAGTTTATTCCATTTCCGATAATCAATACTTGCAGCTACGAAACCTCTTTTGGCGTCTCTCTTACAGTAGTGATTCATGATTGTTTTATCCCCGTACGTGAAAGAACCTCCATGACACCAAATAATCAAGGGTCTTAAGGCATTTGTGTCATTCGAAGGTTGAAAAATATCCATCTTCAATGTCTTCAGGTTTCCATTTACGGCATAGCCGGAGCCATATGTGACATTTCCATCTTTGACCCACGAATTGAATACTTCATCTAGATATAAACTGCCATTACAATAAGAAGAACTTTGCCCATGAGTTGAAACCCAAAGAAAACTGATAAAAGTTAGGAAGAATAATTGCTTCATTTTCAAAAAATAGATTGATTCCTGATATTCAAACGTATTCATTCTAAAACTTTAAATGTCTTCGAATCTTTGAAGAGTCATTGATTTTTAAAATCGATAAGAATTGTGCCAATTTGTCTCCCCCTTGAAGAACTACATTTAGACACTTCGAAGACACTAAAAGTGCTCAGTTCTTTGCCATATTAGATACAAATAGTGGCTAAGATCAATTTTCTCTTTAAAAAATGAAGGATTTTTAATACCCAACATGCTGTCTAAGATTATTTATTCATCTATTTATTTTATAAATTCGCAACCTTCAGAATAGAACTATATGAAATTATCTCAATTCAAAGTAGAAATCCCATCCAACCTTATAGCATCACATCCAGTTGAAAATCGAGATGAGTCTCGTTTGATGGTTGTGAATAGAGCCGAAGGAACCATTGAACACAAAGTCTTTAAGGATGTCTTGGATTATTTTGATGATGGAGATTGTATGATTTTCAACAATACGAAGGTCTTCCCTGCACGTCTATATGGAAACAAAGAAAAAACAGGTGCAAAAATTGAAGTCTTCTTATTAAGAGAACTGAATAGAGAAACTCTTTTATGGGATGTATTGGTTGATCCAGCCAGAAAAATAAGGATAGGAAATAAATTGTACTTTGGAGACAATGATCAACTAGTTGCAGAAGTAATTGACAATACCACTTCCAGAGGTAGAACTTTGAGATTTCTTTTTGATGGCAGTTATGAAGAATTCAAAAGTATAATTGACAATCTTGGTGAAACTCCTTTGCCTAAATACATTGAAAGGGATGTGGAACCAGAAGATGAAGAACGGTATCAAACAATTTATGCAGAAGTTGAGGGAGCGGTAGCCGCGCCTACTGCCGGTTTGCACTTCAGCAAACACCTACTTAAAAGGCTTGAAATAAAAGGATTGAATTTTGCCCACATCACTCTTCACGTAGGTTTAGGAACTTTCAGACAAGTGGAGGTAGAAGATTTGACCAAACATAAAATGGATTCTGAAGAGGTCTTCATCTCAGAGAAAACAAGTGATATTGTAAACAATTCGAAAAAGGCTAAAAGCAAAATATGTGCGGTTGGAACGACCGTGATGAGAGCGATTGAGACTTCAGTATCCACAGATGGTTACCTTAAGCAATATGGAGGCTGGTCGAATAAGTTCATTTTTCCTCCATATGATTTTAAAATCGCCAATTCAATGATCACTAATTTTCATATGTCTGAATCAACCCTCTTGATGATGGTTTGCGCATTTGGAGGTTATGATCTTATCATGGAAGCGTATCAGCAGGCGATTAAGGATAAGTATCGCTTCTATTCCTATGGAGACGCGATGTTAATCATTTAATTTGTGGAACGTTTTGCTCTTATTGTAGCTGGAGGTTCCGGCTCTAGGATGCAATCCAAAATTGCGAAGCAATTTTTAAAGATCAACGACAAACCCATTCTTCAATATACAATTGAAGCTTTTCAAGCGCAACAAGTCAAAATTGTATTAGTGCTCCCTCCATCTCAAATACAATTTTGGGAAAATCAATCTCAGAACATAGATTATGAAATCGTTGCTGGGGGAATGTCACGATTTCATTCCGTAAAAAATGGCCTTTCAAAAATTCCTGAAGATGCTCTTGTAGCCATACATGATGGTGTGAGACCACTATTGAGTAGCGATTTGATTGAAAGATGTTTTAAGGCTGCCTCCCAATTTGAGTCAGCCATCCCATGCATTCCTGTGATCGACACATTGCGTGAAGTGATCAATGATAAGAGCAAACACGTCAATCGACAGAATTTCAGAGCTATACAAACCCCTCAAACCTTTAAATCTTCTATTATCAAAAAAGCATACCTACAGGATTTTAATGAAGACTTTACAGATGATGCTTCGGTATTTGAGAGTTCCGGGCATGTGGTACACCTGGTGGAAGGAGAACCTAAAAACATCAAAATCACAAGACCACAAGATCTTCTGTTTACGGAATTTTTTTTGAATTTGCCAGAATAATATTTTATTTTTTATTTATATATTAGTCCCC
>JALEGO010000477.1 GCA_022763165.1 Flavobacteriales bacterium | reverse complement strand
CAAGCAAATTGCTGCCCAAAAATCAGGCATTGATATTAAAAGCATCAAAAAGGTTAACATTCTAAGAAGATCTATTGATGCAAGACATCGAAAAGTTCTGTACAACCTTAAGGTTCAGATATTACAGTCAGGTGATGATTTGAAAACTTCTGGTCTTGAGATTGAGGAGATCAAATATCAAAATGTACAGAGTAAGAATCCGGTGATCATTATTGGTGCAGGTCCAGCAGGACTCTTTGCAGGTTTAAAGTGCTTAGAATTAGGATTGAAACCCATAATTCTGGAACGTGGCAAGACCGTTCGTGACCGAAGAAGGGATTTGGCAAGATTGAATAAAGAGCATATCGTAAACCCCGAATCGAATTATTGTTTTGGTGAAGGTGGTGCTGGAACCTATTCGGATGGTAAGTTGTATACTCGGTCCAAGAAAAGAGGGGATGTGAAAAAAATTCTGCATGTTTTGGTTCAACATGGTGCTAAAAACGATATCCTGATTGATGCTCATCCGCATATTGGAACAAACAAATTGCCTCAAATCATCGAAAATATTAGAGCTACAATTATAGATTATGGAGGGGAGGTACATTTTGAAACGAAAGTTGTTGACTTTCTTTTAAATGGCGATTCAATTAGTGGGGTGGAAGTGCAAGATGGATCCAAGGTTTTGGCAAATAAGGTGATTTTAGCAACTGGTCATTCTGCAAGAGATATTTTTCATTTGCTGCATGAAAAATCTATAAAAATTGAGCCAAAACCCTTTGCTCTTGGTGTGAGGGTGGAGCATCCCCAAGCGCTCATTGATCAAATTCAATATAGCTGTGAAACTAGAGGAGCATATTTGCCTGCAGCAGCCTACAACGTTGTTCAGCAAGTAGGGGATAGGGGAGTTTATTCTTTCTGTATGTGCCCTGGAGGTATAATTGCGCCATGTGCCACGAACACCAAGGAGGTAGTGACTAATGGCTGGTCACCTTCGAAAAGAGATCAACCTTATGCAAATTCGGGCGTTGTTGTGGAGTTGGGACTCAGGGATTTTGCTGAATATGAAGATCTTGGAGCACTTTCTGCTTTGGAGTTTCAGAAGGATGTGGAGCATAAGGCTTGGCTAGTTGGAGGACAAAGTCAGTCTGTTCCTGGGCAGAGAATGGTAGATTTTACTAAATCTAAGTTTTCTCAGGACCTCCCATCAAGTTCTTATATTCCTGGCGTTACGCCTGCGAATTTAAAAGAAGTTCTTCCTCAGGTTGTTCACAAATCTTTGAAAAAAGCCTTTAAGATGTTTGATCAAAAAATGAAAGGTTATTTTACGAATGAAGCCTTGGTCCATGCTCCTGAATCAAGAACATCTTCACCAGTAAGAATCCCAAGAGATAAACTCACTTTAGAACATCCACAGATTAAGGGGCTATATCCTTGTGGTGAAGGAGCCGGATATGCCGGAGGCATCGTTTCTGCTTCTATTGATGGTTATAAGTGTGTCGAGGCATGTTGCTCAACCTAAACTGGATTTACATGATGTAAACAGCAATATGTTCAATTGTTGTTGAATATTGGCTCCAAAACAGGATTTTTTTTCCTTCTTTCACGTAAAGTTTTTAAGTATGAAATTATTTGTACTGTGTTTTACGATGTTGGCCTTCAGTAGTTTTGCTCAGAAAGACCACCATTTGGATTACATCTATGATGCCATTGAGCCATTTGCACATAATCTTACAAATGGCACAGTTGAGCTATCAGAGCTTCCTTCTGAAGAGGCAGATGAGAAGAAAAACTTAAGAATTACCTTACGTCATGCTCCCGACTTGTCATCAGACAATAAGCTTGTATGGACAAATGCTCAACTTATATATGTCGCCTACAAAGCGATTCTTGCAAAGAACGAATCTTTTAATTATTCAAAGATTGAATGTTTGGATGTGGCTATGGATGAATATCAAGAACTGGATAAGAGGATTTGGTTTACAGAACTTCAATTGGCCCAAATGGACAAGTTTCTGGGCTTTGCCCTGATTTCTTTAGAAGCAATCAATAAAACCGATACTGTGCTGTTTGCTTCCTTGTTTGATCAACAAAGTGCAGATTCAGATCCTTCTAAGGTTTTGTCAAAGATCAAGGAAATACAGGGAAATAAGGTGCTAGAAGGAGGTGCTGAGCTTCAGTTTTTCGTAATATTCAAGCAAAAGGTCGAAGGGATAACTAAAGAGATCTATCACATTGGACTCGTCACGAATGGTGGAGCAAATGTTTTAAAATTTTATTTTAATCCTGAATGCAAAGGAAAAGATTGTATTCTTGGATTCAAATTCAATTAAAACAAAATCTAGGAGCTTTATTTCTTTGGAAATCCTTTAGACTTTAGATGCTGACTAAGCCAAATCTAGGTTGCTTATTTCAACAACTTTAACATCAAATACTAAATTCTTGCCAGCTAATTCATGGTTGGCATCGATTGTTACGGATTCATCCTTGATCTCAGTAATGGTGACTTTAAAGCTTTGCCCAGATTCATACTTTCCTTCAAGCTTCATTCCCAATTTTGGCTCAAGTCCTTCCGGAAGAAACTTCCTTTCAACATCTCTAATAAGTTCAGGCCTAACTGCTCCGTATCCTTTCTCAAAAGGAATTTTGATGGTTTTAGTTTCGTTTAATTTCATGCCCAAAACGCCTTCATCAAAACCTTGAATCATCATGCCGGCACCAACTTTAAATTGTAAAGGTTGTCTTCCTTCAGAAGAGTCAAATACTTCTCCATTTTCTAGTTTTCCTGTGTAATGGACTTTAATGGTGCTGTCTATTTCTACAATGCTCATCTATTAAATTTTAAACTATTCTAATCAAAGAGATTGGATTGAAAAAATCCCTGGGATACGATAAGTTGTGTGCGAAGATAAGACAAAAAACATAGGTATTTTGTTTGTTACCTCAAGTTTACCCGTTTGTCTTTTGGGATGTCAATGTACTTAGTTGAGTGCCTTTATTTTATTATTAGACTTACTTTTGTTCAAAGTGAGAAATGAGTTCGATGTATAGAGGTATCATTGCCATCCTTTTTTTTTCTTTTTTAAAGCTGACGGCATTTGGACAAGAAGAGCCGGTTGATAGTTCAGTTGCCAATAAGTTCCTAAAATGGAATATTATTGGTCAGTCCGCTTTGGCCGTAGGCAGCACCATTGCATTT
>JALEGO010000476.1 GCA_022763165.1 Flavobacteriales bacterium | reverse complement strand
GCTGAGTACCAACAAAAGATTCAAAACATCCAAATGAACTTTGACCTTGAAATTACAGATGATGCTAAAGTCCAAATCATTTTTGACGAAAAAGTGGGTGACGTCATTAAGACTACGGGAAATGGGGAAATGAAAATGGAGATCAACAGCCTAGGTAAATTCAATTTATTTGGTGAATATGTAATTTTTAAGGGAGACTATTTGTTCACACTACAAAACATAATCAATAAGAAGTTTGACATTGTGGAAGGCAGCAAAATTACGTGGAACGGAGACCCTTATAGCGCATTGCTCGACATCAAAACCATTTATCGTCTAAAAGCTCCGCTCTCTGATATTATGAGTACTGTAGACTCCAGTAATAGCTACAACCGAAGAGTTCCGGTCGATTGCTATTTAAACCTGTCTAATGAGCTTATGAGCCCAAATATCGAGTTTGATATTGATTTACCCTCAGCTGAAAATGAAGTTCTAGACGCTTTTAATGGCTTAATATCAAAAGAAGGCGAAATTAACAGACAGTTTTTTTCACTTCTTGTCCTGAATAGGTTCATTGCACCAGATAATGAAACAGCGGTAAGATCAAATGTTGGAACTACAAATACTACCGAGATGATGAGTCATCAAATTAGCAACTGGTTATCCAAGATCAGTAATGATTTTGATGTGGGATTTAAATATAGACCGGGAGATGAAATTTCGGATGAAGAAATTGAACTCGCCCTTTCAACTCAGTTATTTAATGACCGTCTCAGTATTGAAGGAAATTTTGGAATGACAGGCAACAATGCAAACGCAACTCAAACCAATAACTTGGTGGGAGATGTTTTGGTCGAATATAAAGTTAAAAAGGATGGAAGTGTGTCGTTAAAGGCATATAACAGCTCTAATGAGTTTAATATAGTCGATGCCACCACTTCTCAGGACACGCAAGGTGTTGGAGTGCTCTTTAGGAAGGACTTTAGCTCATTTAAGGAACTGTTTCGTTCTATTTTTAAATTTGGTAGAAAAGAAGACGATCAATAATGGATGTTGCACATTACAGAAGTTTAGAGGAAATGTATCTTTCTGCTCCGCTTCACAAGTTTTATGAAGGCATAGAAATCAGCATTTCAGATAGTATTGCCGAACTGAGGTTAAGTTGTGACCAAAGATACTTTCATGCTGCACATGCGGTTCATGGCTCGGTATATTTCAAGCTTTTGGATGATGCGGCTTTTTTTGCCGCAAATTCATTAGAGAAGGAGTATTTCTTGGTGACCTCTAGTTTCAATATTTCTTTAATTAGACCTATTCAAACAGAAAAGATTATCGCTAAAGGACATGTAGAACATCAGGGCAAAAATCTAATCATCGCAGCCGCAACTTTAATTAATGAGCAGGGCAAAAAACTAGCTGTTGGCAGAGGTCAATTTGTTAGGAGTAAAATCCCTTTGAGTCCCGAGCTAGGCTACAAATGATTATACACTCATTCCCCAAACTTAAGGGAGTGTCCCATTTTTTCCTTTTTAGTCTTTAAATAGAATTCATTGTGTTTGTTGGACGCTACCTCCAGAGGGACATTTTCCACTATTTCCAGTCCATATCCAATCAAACCAGTTCTTTTCTTGGGGTTGTTGCTCATGAGTTTCATTTTCCTCACTCCCAGACTCCTCAGTATTTGTGCTCCCACACCATAATCTCTTTCATCCATTTTGAAGCCCAATTTAAGATTTGCATCAACAGTGTCTAACCCTTCTTCTTGGAGTTTATAGGCCTTCAATTTATTCAATAAACCGATTCCCCTACCCTCTTGTTGCATATATAAAAGAACTCCTTTTCCCTCGGATTCAATTAATTCTAATGCCTTGTGAAGTTGAGGCCCACAATCACATCTACATGATCCGAAAATATCACCAGTGACACAAGATGAATGTACTCTAACCAGAATCTCTTCGGTTTCTTCCCAGTCTCCTTTTGTGATCGCAATATGCTCGTCTCCTGTATTTTTTTCTGTGAAAGCCGTTAAATCAAATTCACCATAAGCGGTTGGCAGCTTAACGGTGACTTGGCGTTCAATCAAAGAATCATGCTCTAGTCTATATTTAATTAGATCCTCGATAGAGATGATCTTCAAGTCAAATTTCTCCGCAATTTTCATCAAGTCTGGGAGCCTTGCCATGGATCCGTCTTCATTCATTATTTCTACCAGAGCTCCTCCGGGTTTTAATCCTGCCAGTCTAGCTAAGTCCACAGTAGCTTCTGTATGACCTGCTCGTCTCAAGACACCTCCCTTTTTCGCCCTAAGCGGAAAAATATGACCTGGTTTTCCAAGATCATTTGGATCAAGATTTTCATCAACAAGAGCATTAATGGTTTTTGCTCTATCACTTGCTGAAATCCCGGTTGTACAGCCGTGTCCCTTTAAATCTACAGAAACTGTAAAGGGAGTCTCATATTCAGCCGTGTTCTCAGAGACCATCAATTTTAAACCTAAAGTATCACAACGCTCTTCCAGAATAGAAGCACAAATGAGACCTCTTCCATGGGTTGCCATAAAATTGACGATTTCAGGAGTGACTTTTTCCGCAGCGACAATAAAGTCGCCTTCATTTTCTCTATTCTCATCATCAACGACAATGACAACTTTACCTTCCCTAATATCTTTTATTGCCTCTTTAATTGTATTCAAACTCACACTCATATTTAACTAATTGTTGTGTATATATATGCAAAATAAAACCCAAATAAAACAAAGCCATCAAACCTTGAAATCTTGTTTCCAATAATCATTAATGGCAATAGTAAAATCGCGACACCAAACATCCAAAATATATCCCAAGTCAGAACAAGCTGATTGATCTTTATTTCCTGAATGACGGATGTAACACCTAAAACAACCAAAATATTGAATATGTTCGAACCGATTAAGTTTCCTATTGACAAATTGGGTTGTTTGCGAATTGCTGCAATAACGGATGTAGCCAATTCTGGGATACTTGTTCCAAAAGCAACCAACGTAATTCCAATGATCCGGTCCGAAACATCGTATTTTTTAGCGATTGTCACCGCTCCATCCAAAAACCACTCGGCTCCATAAGCCAATCCAGCACATCCTATCATTAAAAAAACGATGCTTCTCCATACTGGAACCAGACCTGTTTCCTCCTGAGAATTATCACTTTTATTCTTTTTTATTGATCTCCTTATAAGAAATATGGTGAAGCCTAAAATCAAGACTAAGAAGGTGATCCCTTCAAACATAGATAGTACTCCATCCAATATAAACAAGTAAAAAATTACGGTGGCGGTAATCATCGCTGGCCAATCGAGGCGTAAAGAATTTTTATCAATGACAATTGGAAAAACAAGCGCTGTGAGGCCCAATACCAATCCAAGATTTGCAATGTTAGAACCCACCACTCCTCCAATGGATATATCCGAATTGCCTCCCAGGGCGGCCTTACAACTTACAATAAGTTCTGGTGCTGATGTCCCAAAAGATACAACGGTCATACCTATGACTAATGTTGATATTTTGAGCTTAACTGATAAGCCGACAGCTCCCTTTACAAGAAGCTCGCCTCCTATAACTAATGTAACTAAACCTAGGACTAAAAGAATGTATTCGTTCACCTCAATGGACATTGAATTCCCTAAATATTGTCCTCAAAGTCCTTTTTGATTTTCTTGACATCATCTACGCTGTCTTGAATGTCCCTCTGAATATCATTTGCTGCATCCTTGAATTGTCTTATTCCTTTACCCAATCCTCGTGCAAGTTCAGGTATTTTCTTTGATCCAAAGAACAACAGAACGATCAAAAAGACAACGAAAATTTCACCACCTCCAAGATTGAAAAAGAGTAATACCATTCCACAAATGTACATCAATCTGCGGAATCAATGAAAGAATTAACTTGCCAAAGCCTCTTTTTTCTTAGGTTTTGATGCTTTACCAATAGCATCAATGTTGTCATCCTTTCCAAGGTCCACAACAACTGGTGTGGCGATACACAACGAAGAGTAGGTTCCAACAGCAACACCTACCATCAAGGCAAATGTAAACCCTTTGATGGCTTCACTACCAAAAAGGAATATCATTAGAAGTACAACAAAAGTACTTAATGATGTGTTGACAGTTCTACTTAGTGTACTGTTCAATGCTCGGTTGATAACTTCCTTACGACCTTGTTTTTTGTATTTACCTATGTACTCCCTTATTCTATCAAATACAACAACCGTATCGTTAATTGAGTAACCAATAACAGTTAAAATGGCTGCTATGAATGCTTGATCAACTTCCAATGAGAAAGGAATAATTCCATAGAAGATTGAGAACACGGCTAAGACAACAATTACATCATGAAACATTGCAATCAATGCTCCTAGACCAAATTGCCATCGCTTAAATCTAAAAACGATGTATAGGAAAATGATTAACAAGGAGAATAACATTGCCCAGACAGCAGATGTTTTAATATCATCCGCAATTGTAGGCCCTACCATTTGGACACCTAATTGCTCATATTTAACACCTAATTTTCCGAGACCCTCATCGAGCTTCGATTCAACTTGTTCTCCAACATTGATATCAGGACTGTTGATTAAATATTTTGTAGTAATTAACAATACATTGTCGCTACCTTTAGTTTTTACTTCTGGCGGCTGTCTTGTACCGTTTTCTACAAAAACATCACCCAAGTTTTTAGACACATCATTAACATTTACCGGGCTTTCAAACTTAACTTGATAGCTTCTTCCTCCGGAGAAATCCACACCATAATCCAGTCCTCTGATTGCCAAAGAAACAAATCCCATAGCAACGATAAGAGCAGAAAGCGTGTAGAAAAATTTCCTTTTGCCTACAAAATTAAAATTGACTTTGGTGAACCAGTTTTGCGTAAGCTTCGTTGAGAAAGAAATCTCTTTCTTCCTGTTCAACTGCCACTCAAAAATTAACCTGGTCAATAACCAAGCTGTAAACAATGATGTCAAGATTCCGTAGAAAAGTGTTACTGCAAAACCTTTTACAGGACCAGAACCTAAAAGCATTAAAACACCAGCTGTAAATAAGGTTGTGACATTCGCATCAAAAATGGCGTACTTTGCATTGTTGTAACCGTCCTTAATTGCCAGTCTCATACCCTTACCTTCTCTCAATTCTTCACGAATACGTTCGAAAATAATTACGTTGGCATCTACCGACATACCAATTGTAAGCACAATACCAGCAATTCCAGGTAGCGTAAGAGTTGCTCCAAGAGATGCCAAAACACCTACAATAAAAAGCATATTAACCACCAATGCTAAATCTGCAACAGATCCGGCTTTAGCGTAATAAAAAATCATATAAATCAATATCAACACAAGTGCAATGCCGAATGACATCAAACCCGCATTAATATTTTCCTCTCCTAAAGTTGGTCCAACTTCAGATTTCTCAATGATTTTTGATGGTGCTGGCAACTTTCCAGCCTTTAGAATGTTCGCCAAATCCTCAGTTTCTTCAACTGTAAACTTACCAGAAATTGAAGTTTGTCCGCCAGCAATTTCACTTTGAACAGTTGGTGCAGAATACACAAGATTATCTAGCACAATGGCTACAGACTTACCGATGTTTTCTCCTGTTAACAATTTCCATTTTCTAGAACCTTCGGTATCCATTGAAAGCGAAATTTCCGGCTTACCATCCATACCCGCAACACTTCTGGCGTCTGTCACAACATCGCCCTCTATGTTTGCTGTTCCATCTCTGTTAGTTACTTTAATAGCATGCAATCTGAAAATATCTCCACTTTCCGTTTCAAGTGGTTTAGCTTCCCATAACAACTTGGTGTTTGGTAAAAATGCTCTAATATCCTCTCTTTTGAGCAACTTCATTACAGCTGCAGTGTCTTTCTTAGCTACATATCCTACCCCACTTCCTTTCGAAAGAAAGCTTTGACCATTTTGGTCATTGTAGTATGCAGGAGACATCAAATCAAATAATGGATTTGCCTCGCCTTGAACATCTCCAGCAAGAGTTGTGTCTGCTCCAGTAGAATCACCTGCTAGCAATGCGGCCAAAGAGTTTTCATCAGTTGTATCGGCATCAATATCAGCATCATTTGCATCAGGCTCGTTGACAGCAACCTCGTTTGTGGTATCAACATCTGTATCACTTTCCGCTTCAGCAAGTTTTGCCTCTTTCTTCAAAAGTTCATTGATCTCCACCAACTTACCATAAACCTCTTCATTCTCATAAGTCTCCCAAAACTCCAATTTGGCAGTTCCAATAAGAATCTTCTCAACTCTCTCTGGATCTTTAACACCTGGAAGTTCCACCAAAATCCTATCAGCGCCAAGCTTTTGCACTTTAGGCTGAACCACCCCAAGGTTATCAATTCTTTTTCTTAAAACTTGTTCTGTTCTATCAACTGCATCAGCCGCTTCTTTAGAAATAATCGCTAAAACCTCATCATTCGTAGCAGTTCTAGGGATCAAATCCTTATTATCCAAATTGTGGAATATTTGAGTAAGTTGTTCTCCTGGAGCTACTTCATCCCAAGCCTTTCCAAAAAGCGTCACGTAGTCATCTTGACTATTTCTTTGCATATCAAGAGCACGCGCAATTGTTTTTTCGAATTTGGCATTAATCGTTTGATCACTAATTGTACCACCTAAAACCTTGATTAAATCCACTAAAGACACCTCTAGCGTCACATTCATTCCTCCTTGCAAGTCCAATCCTCGACTCAGTTGCCTTTTTCTAACTTCCTTGAAGTTATACCCAAAAAAGATCTCATCATTCTAAATTTCATCTGTATATTCATATTCAAAAAGTTGTTTAAGAGCTATT
>JALEGO010000475.1 GCA_022763165.1 Flavobacteriales bacterium | reverse complement strand
CGAGAGATGAAATAAGAAAATACGCCCAAATAAATCAAATTGAATTTAGAGAGGACAGTTCAAATGCATCTACAAAGTATCTAAGGAATAAGCTTAGACATCACATCCTTCCATTGTTTAGACAGGAAAATCAGCAGTTCGAAGATGTCATGATGAGAAATATTAAGAATCTCAAAATGGCTCAAGACTTTATAGAAACGAGTTTGGAGAAAAGTCGAGAGGAAATTGTCTCAAAAAGAGATCAAGAGGTTTTGCAAATAAACCTTGAAAAACTGCGCTCTAAGAAAGCCTACTTATTCGTGCTTTACAATATTCTGGAAGAGTTCAACTTTACTTTTGATACCACAATCAGTTTGTCTGATAAAAACATTATTACTGGCAAGCAATTCTTCAGTTCAACCCATGAGGCTTTGATTGATCGAGGTCAACTTTTGATTAGAAAACGGAGAATGCTTTTTTCGAAAGAAGTATTGATTCATGAATTGGGCGAATATGAATTTGATTCTAACATCATCAAGATTGATGCTCAGATCAAAAAGCTCCCATTTGGCGCATCTAAGTATCTTGAACAGTTTGATAGAGATAAATTGAAGTTTCCATTAAAACTTCGGAAATGGACCAATGGTGATAGAATGATCCCTTTAGGGATGAAAACTTCCAAATTAGTAAGTGATATGCTAACGGATGCAAAACTTTCTAAGTTTGAGAAGGAAAAGACCCTTGTTATAGAATCCAATGGTATAATTGTATGGCTTGTAGGTCAAAGAATCAGTGAGTTAGTCAAAATTACACCACAAACAAATAATATTATTAGTGTTTCACTATCTTCTAAAACATAGATGAGTGTAACAAAATCATCTAAATTTCGTATGCATATTGCTGCTTTAAGGGTAAACATAGCAATTCACAATGTCAGATTCAAGTCAAATTATGCAAATTGAAAAAGAACAAGTTTCAAACCTATCATTTCCAAAAAAAGAAGTCATATTTTCTCCACTAGAAAGAATAAAGCGGATGCGAGATTTAATTCGTGCTGCAAAACTCGGAAACGCAATGAAGCGAAAAGTCAAGATTTTCTTTGAAGATATCGAAGGGATGAAGTTTGTTGAAACCACTATCTGGGCAACGACAGAGCGAAATATTGCATTAAAGAGCGGTGTTATAATACCAATACACAGAATTCATGCTGTCCATGAATGATCGTTAAGAATTGTTAATGTCAGGCAACAGATAAATTCGACCTTCATCTTTATTTTAAGTGCAGTTGTACGTGAAAAGTATAATTTTGAAGGTATGAGAAAACTACAGGTATTCGCTTTATTATTGATTTTATCATTTTTTGGAGATGTCACAGGGCAAATTTTCAATCCTGTTCAATGGCAGAATTCTTTTGAAAAAACCTCTGATTCCCAATACAAGTTAACTTTTAAAGCAACCATTGAACCAGGTTGGCACTTGTATTCACAAAATTTACCTTCTGATGATGGCCCCATAGCTACATCCTTTACATTTACTGAGAGCGCTGATTACACTAGAGTGGGGAAGGTTGAAGAACCCAAAGCACATACCGAGTACGATCCCAATTTTGACATGGATTTAAGTTACTTTGAAAATGAAGTAGTTTTCAGTCAGTTGGTTGAGATCAACAAAAATACCACTGTTACGGGAGAAATTGAGTTTATGGTCTGCGATGCTGAAAAATGTCTTCCGCCCGAATACATCCCATTTGAATTTGCCCTTACCGTAGATCAGAAAGAAGTTAAATTGGAGCCCGTCCAAGAGGAAGAAAAGGCTGCTCCAAATTTGGAAGAGCATCCTGAGGATGTTGAGAAAGAGGAAATAAACACAAGCAATAATTTAGAAAACTCTGAGATTTTTAATCCAGTGAAATGGAAGTATTATGGAGATAAACTTGAAGATGGTCTCTATGAGTTAACATTTGAGGCAAATATTGATAAAGGCTGGCATCTCTATTCTCAAAATCTACCATCTGAAGATGGGCCAATTGCCACAAGTTTTTTATTCGACTCTAGCAAAACTTGGAGCTTAGAAGGCCTTACAAAAGAACCCACAGCGATTACAGAATACGACCCAAACTTTGAAATGGATCTTAATTACTTCAAAGATCAGGTGAAATTTCAGCAAAGAGTTAGATTAAATGGCGACAAAGCATTGGTCACGGGGAACTTTGAGTTTATGGTTTGCGATGAGGAAAAGTGTTTGCCTCCTGAGTACTTACCTTTTCGATTTAAGATAGATGAGAATGGCGTTCAGGTTATTGAGGAAGAACCTGAAAACTCTGAACTGACTGATACTGAATTTTCGGTTAAAGTTGGATCTGTGGATCTTGAAAATCCAGTGAGTACATGTTCTGAATCAGCTTTGGATACGAGTGAAGATGCGAGTCTTTGGAATATTTTTATCCTTGGTTTTTTAGGTGGGTTGATTGCCTTGTTAACACCTTGCGTTTTTCCTATGATTCCATTGACTGTTAGTTTCTTTACTAAAGGAGGTTCAGATCAAAAAAAGGGAATTGGGAAGGCTTCTATGTATGGTTTTTTCATTTTCATGGTCTACATTTTATTGAGTGTACCATTCCATTTGCTGGATCAAATCGATCCAAACATTCTAAATGATATTTCCACCGGTCCGGTTTTGAATGTCATCTTTTTTGTCATTTTTATATTCTTTGCCTTTTCTTTCTTCGGCTATTACGAGCTGACATTACCAAGTAGTTTTACGAACAAGGTCGATTCTGCTTCAAATGTTGGAGGACTACTCGGAATTTTCTTTATGGCTTTAACATTGGCTTTGGTCTCATTTTCATGTACCGGTCCAATTCTTGGTTCATTATTAGCAGGATCCATCACTTCATCTGGAGGAGCCTGGCAATTGACAGCTGGAATGGGAGGCTTTGGCCTAGCATTAGCCCTTCCTTTTACCGTTTTTGCGGCATTCCCTAGTATGCTCAAGTCTTTGCCAAAATCGGGTGGCTGGCTTGATACGGTGAAAAAGGTTTTAGGCTTTATTGAATTGGCCTTGGCGTTTAAGTTTTTGTCAAATGCAGATTTGGTAAAACATTGGGGCTTATTGAAGATCGAGCCGTTTTTGATCATTTGGATCTTAATAGGTATAGGTTTGGCTGCTTATTTGCTCGGCTTCTTAAGGCTTCCACATGATGTAAAAGGACAAAAAATCTCGCTCACAAGGAAAATCCTGGCGGTTGTAAGCTTAGTTATTGTCGTGTACTTGGCCTCTGGCTTTAGGTATAACGAAAAAACCGATACTTTTACTTCCCTATCACTCCTCAGTGGTCTTGCCCCACCTGCAGGGTATAGTTGGTTGCATCCCAATCATTGTCCTCAAAATATTAATTGTTACCACGACTATGAAGAAGCTTTCAAGGCTGCTAGAGCCCAAAATAAGCCTGTAATTATTGATTTTACCGGATGGGCATGTGTAAATTGTCGAAAAATGGAAGAAAATGTCTGGAACGACCCTAAAGTATTCAGTCTGCTGAATAATGATTATATCTTGTTATCACTTTATGTGGATGATAAACAGGAGCTCCCAGAAGATCAGCAGTTTGAGTTTGTCAGTATAACTGGTGCCAAAAAAAGGGTGAAAACTATTGGCAACAAATGGGCTAATCTTCAAACTGAGACTTTTAACAATAATTCTCAGCCCTATTACGTATTGATGTCACCAGACGAAAAACTTTTAAACAGGCCGCGAGGTTATACTCCTGAGATTGATGAGTACCTTGGATTCTTGAATTGTGGTTTGGACGCTTTCAAAAGCAGTGATATGCAAGCAGCGCTAGTCAAATAGCGTCTGCATAATAGACTTTGCTTTGACAAAACACTCTTGGTATTCTTCTTCTGGATTGGAAAGGGCCGTAATAGCACCTCCTGTAGCAAAGGAAAGAATGTGCTTCGATGCATCATATTGAATAGTACGAATGACCACATTGAAATCAAAACTATCGTTTTCTAAATCAAAATATCCGATACTCCCAGAGTAAAGGCCTCTTCGAAAGTTTTCATAACGTTCAATATATTTCATGGCGCTTATTTTTGGTGCACCTGTCATTGAAGCCATTGGAAACGCATGCTGAATTACGTCTACATTAGTCATTCCTTTTTTGCGTTTGGATTCAATGCTTGAGATGAGGTGATGTACCTTTTGAAATGTTTCAAGCCTGCATAAATCTGTTACCACAACGGATCCCTTTTCAGCTGTTCGAGAAAGATCATTTCTCACCACATCAACGGCCATAATATTCTCACTCCTGTCTTTTGAACTATGGAGTAATTGGTCTATTAAAGCCTCGTTTTCTAGCGGATTCACACTTGTTCTAATAGTTCCTTTGATAGGTTCTGAACATATTCTATCGCCCTTACCCTTTATAAATCGTTCAGGACTACCGCAAATCGCATAATGATCGCCAATTTTATAAAATGCAGAGAATGGAGCATTACTATGATCTAAGAACTTTATAAACAGTCTAACAGGATCAATTTGAACATTCCTTACAACAAATTCTTGAGCAAAGTTTACCTCGTATATATTTCCAAGTTTAATGTGCTTTATAATGTCTCGAACACAATCTAAGTATTCATCTTTAGAGATTTTCGCCTGTAGTGATAAGTTGTTCGGATTATGTTGATGCATCCGCTTATGATTCGCTTTAGGAATCTCAAATGTTGCGAGCTCTTCAAGAGATCTAAACTCATATAGCTCTTCAGGAGAAAAAAAATGG
>JALEGO010000474.1 GCA_022763165.1 Flavobacteriales bacterium | reverse complement strand
GCCCCAAAGTATAAACGGTATGGTGAAACTTACCCTTGAGAAGGTATCTCATCAGAATTATACCTAAAAAAGAGACCAAAACGGCTCCAAAAAACTCTAGTGAGGCTATGGAAAATGATTCCTGAAAAAGCATCAAACCAACTGGGGCTAGGATCAATGCTATAGAAACGGGGAAAAAACTGATTATTGGAACCCTCTTTCTAAGCATAACATCTTTAGAAATTCCACATAAAAAGCCTCCAGCTAAAAGTGCGGTCGGAACCATGATTGACAAAAGGTACCGCTCTTTTTTCATAGGCATTAGCGACATCAGCAGAATGTTTATACCCAGCCAAGCCATCAAAGGCAAGTATTTTTTATCAATTGAGCGCCTTCCAAAAGCTGGAATCATTCCTATAACAGTAGGGATGGCCCAAATGCCCATGTACAAGGGGAAAATTAGATAGAAATAAAAGGGTTTTACATGTTTCGTGGTCCAAATAATAGCTTCTTTAGATCCTACGTTTGAAACAAGTTCTGAGTGAAAAAATAGGTTATACAAAAACCAAGGCGCCCCAATTGATAGCATGACGAAAAATAAAAGACTTATTTTTTTGATTGAAACTTTAGGAATCGATTGTTTTCTTAGGTCTATCCATAAAAAGATAATAAACGCAACAAGTATAGCCAAAACAGCTGGACCTTTACTCAAAAAAGAAAGACCCAGTAAGATGCCTGAAATGAAGTAATCTTTCATCCTGTTTTTCAGAAGACCCTTGTATAAATACAGGAAGCCACCTGTGGCGATGCTGATATAAAAAATGTCCCAAGATCCGGTTCTGGACATTTCTATTGTCAAAACCGTGGAAGAAAGAATCCATGCTGAGATAAAAGCGATCTCTTTGACATTTTCATGTTTTCGAAATATTTGAATAGCAAGCTGGTAAGCCCAGAAGATCATCAGAATACCCATTAATAAAGCGGGAATTCTCATGACCCAGTTATCATATCGCCCAAAAACCAATGCGGAAAGGGCTGTAAGCCAAGTTGGAAAAGGTGGTTTTTCGATTCTCGGGGCACCATTCATGGTAGTTTCCCAAATATGCCCATCTTCAATCATTTCCCTCGCGGTGATGAAGTTTCGCGCCTCCATAAGGGTAGGATCTAATACACCGAGGTGAGCGCCAAAATTGACCAAACAAAATATGATGAGAATAAGGGTACTCTTATTGAACATTATTAAACAAAAGTAGCGAATTCATTAACCCTTCCGATTGATGATGCCAATATATATATTACGAGTGTAAACCACCAGTCCAAATAACTGCCCAACAATGAGCACCGGATCTTTTCTGATGATAGCATAGCTTATAATTAAGATAGATCCGGTAAAACTTAAGAACCAAAAACCCATAGGAAGCTCTGATTTCTTCTGGTATTCTGAGTAAATCCACTGATAAATGAATCTACACGTAAATATCACTTGACCAATACTTCCCCATAAAAGCAGGTATAGAGGAACGTCCTCATTTTTCAAAAGGAGATTCAGGTCATTTCGACCATTGTTGTATGAATAGACAATAATGAGAATGGGGAATAAGAATAAAAATATTCTGAATACCATTGGAATAATTCGCCATGTGCCTTGCAGTTGCATGTTCCTGATGTAAATGAAGTAGGTGAGCACCTGCCCAAACATAATAGCAAAGTCTTCTCTTAGCCAGCCATACACAAACAATAAAAAGGATCCTAATAAACTGAAAATCCAAAAGATCTTTGGTACAATTATCTTCTTGGCCCTCTCAGAAAGAATCCATTGCGAAAGCATTCTGCCAGAAAACAAAATTTGAGCTGAGAAACCGATGGTCAAAATAAATGCCTCAGAAGAGAATATTTCAAGAAAGGTCATCTTACTTACTTCTTGTCCTCGATTTTATAGTTGATATAGCGGCTTCTCATCCATCTATATGCAAAGGCATCCTGCAAAGGTTTAATGGATCTATTAAAAATGTTGAATTTAGATTTGCCCGCTATTCTCTCAAAATGCTGAACATCAACCTGCTTTACTTTTCCTTTTTGTAGCTGTATTAAAGCAGGTAAAAACCTATGCATACCATCGAAAAAAGGAATTTTTTGCGCCACTTCAGTTCGAATGATTTTCAGCGGACATCCAGTGTCCTTGATTCCATCATTGATTAATGATCTTCTAATGCTGTTCGCAATCAAGGATTGAATTTTCTTGCTGAAAGTATCTTTTCTCTTTGCCCGAACACCAACCACGGCCTGATGATCATTAATATGAGATAGTAGTTTGTCAAAATCGTAAGGGGAGGTCTGCAAATCAGAGTCAATGTATCCTATGAGCTCGGTTTTGCAATGATCGATTCCTGCCTTAATGGCGCTGCTTAATCCATAGTTTTGATCAAAGGAGATATAATTGAAGCTGGGATTTTGAGCACAGATTTGTTTTATTTTCTCACCACTACCGTCTTTGGATCCATCGTCAACGAAGAGCAAAGAGCTCTTTGTGTTACTCTTGGCAAAATAATCCTCAAAAGTAGAAGCTACTCTTTCCAAGTTATCAATTTCATTGTAAACTGGAACGATAATAGTCATTCTGTATTTAGTTGCACCTTCCATAGCAGGTCTGCAAAATTAGTATAAACCACCCTTATTTAGAATAATTGATGCAATTTCGTTGAAGTAAGTGGGGAGAATGCTTCTGGAAAATGCTACTGAGAAAATACAAAAGAGTAGATATTACGGACTTATAGTGATTCTGTTGTATGCACTATTGGCTTTTGCAATGCGCTTTTTTTCATTTTCAAGAAGTTTAATCGATTGGGATGAATCAACCTACATTCTTATAGTGGATGCCCTTTTGTCTGGCAAACGTCTCTATGTTGATGTAATCGATCCTAAGCCTCCTGGTATATTTTTAATTTTTGGAGCCTTGCAATATCTATTTGACAATGCGATTGTGGCTGTGCGAGTTGCTGGTACCTTTTTCGTCATTGGAACAGCTTATTTTCTCTTTAGAATTGGAAATTTATTCAAACCTAAAAATGCCTTGATAGGGATTTTGTCAGGCATTTTTTATATCAGTTTAATCTCGTTTAATAGTCCAAGCAATGCTATTGCCAGGGGCTACGGTCTTGAAGCGAATACCGAACTCTTCTTTATTTTCTTTACCGTTGCGTCTGTATTTTTTTTATTAAAAAAGGGGAATATTAACCTGGTGATTTCGGGGCTATTAATAGGTTTTTCTTTCATTATTAAATATCTGGTTTTCTTTGAGATTTTAGGATTCTGCTTTTACCTTTTATTACGAAAAAAAGGAACACTAGGCTTGAGAGAGACATTCATTTATGGTTTTGCATCCACCGTTCCTTTTGCTTTGGTAAATCTGTATTTCTACTTTTTTAGTGATTATGATGCATTTTATTATATCACATTTGAAGTAGGAGGTAGGTACTCCAGTACCTTTGATTTGTTGAAGACTGCTGGCTTTTTGGGGAACCTTGTTTATTTAACCGGTTTTATTGGAGTCAATGCGCTCATAGTGCTCATTTTTGCTCGGCCATCCAGATTTTCAAACAAGGAAAAAACTGGATTCATTCTATGCTTGATTTGGTTTGTTTCTTGCCTGGCGGGGGCAGTGTTTACAAGAAAGTACTTTACACATTATCTGTATGTGTGTTTTCCGGCAATGGCCTTAATAAGCGCATTTATAGTTCACCCAGTAGTAGTAATCTCCAGTAAATGGAAAACGCGGATCAAGCATATTTTAGTGGTTACAATTGCATTATTTATTCCTTCCTTAGGATACTTGAAGTATAAAACGCTCTTCTCTAAGCCCGATATTCCAAAGGAAATTGCAGAGATCGTAAACCGGGATGAAGATCGCTCACTTTTTGTTATGAAAGGGCCTCACATTGTTTATCACCTCGTTGAAGAACTACCTCCAACAAAATACTATCATCCTTCGTTGATTTATAAAGCTGATCATATTTCTGCCTTGGAGATTGACATAACTAAGGAGTATAAAAAGGTATTTCAGTCTAAACCAAAATACTTATTGATAGAGGGGACTAATTCTGAATTTAGAAAATACAAGTCTCAATACGAAGTTTTAAAAGAATTTGGTCCTCTTAAATTGTTCGAAAGAAAGACTGATTTTTAATCTTTCGGTCTTTTGAATTTTAATTTCAGTTGTCCTGTTTCTTTGTCGAAATCTTCTTCAATAAAGAAATTGGATATAGAGATTCCCATAAGACGAACCGGCATTTCCAAAGGCTCAGAACGATAGAGTTCAATGCTGTAATTAAGAATCTCATCGTATTGATCAATAAATTCGTTTAGTGTATTGCTCCTAGTTTTAAGCGTGAAGTCTTTGTATTTTATCTTTAAAGTTATTGTTCGACCTTGGAGTTTGGCTTTTTGAACTCTTTCATATACTTCTTTTGCTATTGCCTCCAGTTTTTGAATGATAATTCCGTCATCTTCAATGTCCTCTGAAAAGGTTCTTTCAGCACCGAGAGATTTCCGTATGCGATTAGGTTGAACTGCCCTGTTGTCAATGAGTCTTACAATATTAAAATAATGTTTGCCAGCTTTTCCAAAATGTTCAACAAGAAACTCCTTTGATTTTGTTTTGAGATCAGCACCGTTGTGAATGCCCATATTTCTCATTTTTCCTGCTGTGACTTTGCCAATACCGAAGAATTTATCGATGGTCAATTGGTCAACAAATTCCTGTGCTTTATCCGGAGTGATGAGCGCAATACCATTTGGTTTGTTCAAATCAGAGGCAATTTTCGCCAGAAATTTATTAAAAGAGACACCTGCCGAAGCGGTTAATCCAACTTCGTCTAGAATATCTTTTCGGATTGCTTCTGCAACAAGAAAGGCTGATTGAATACCTTTTTTGTCTTGTGTGACATCCAAATAAGCTTCATCCAGCGATAGTGGTTCTATCAAATCCGAATACCGGCTAAAGATGGATCTAATGGATTGTGAGATTTCTTTGTAACGTTCAAAACGAGGTTTGACAAAAATAATATCTGGACATTGGCGATATGCCAAAATTGATGGCATTGCAGATTTAACGCCATATTTTCTTGCTTCGTAACTGGCAGCGGCCACAACCCCACGTTCTCGGCTTCCTCCTACAGCAACTGGTTTGCCTTTGAGTTTCGGGTTGTCCATTTGTTCGACTGATGCGTAAAAAGCATCCATGTCGATATGAATGATTTTTCTAGAGATCTCTATTGGGTGAGATTCCACTTCTGTCAGATGTTAGACGATGACTTATCTAATAAGGGATCGTAATGATGCACAATGTAATTTTCAAACTCTACTTGAAGATAAAAATTATTATGATCAAAGGGAATATCTTTAATAAGTGTGTTAAGATTATTAAAACTAGCCTTAATTTCCTTTTCACATACTTTAATGTCAAACATAATATCTGCCCAATAAAGTTTTTGGTCCTTGTCCACCAGGATATCAATGTAAATGTCAAAATATCCTAGTGGTTTTAGAACATTCAATGCTGTTTGGCGATCAGACTCCTTGTTAAAAAACAATTGATGAATAATTTGTCCTTTTCGGTCGAGCCGATTTTCTTCATTGATCCAATCTAATGCTTTATTAATCAGCGCTATTTCTGTCTCAATCAGGTTCATGAAAATCAAGCACTTGTCCACCAATTAAATAGATAATAAACCTGATCGTTCTCTGCCATTAGAATGATGTCGTTCCACTCATTTCTCATAACATAATGTTTAGTGAAATTATAGGAATGTTTCAATGGTTTCGTCAATGATCGCTTATAGTCTGTTATGAGATTGTCAAAAGTGGTTTGATCAATTATTTTATAATCTCCTTTTAAGTAAGCAACTTGGCAATCATCTTTAAGCATCATAGCCATTGCTTTGATCCAGAAAACCATAAGATTTGAAAACAATGGTTTTTCTCCAACCACTGCTTCAATATTCTCTTCGAAAGAGGGATTCTGAAAATCCAAATAATTTCTTTCTTCAAAGACAAATTTAGAGGGCCCCATTTTAAGCGTGTCGTCAAAGGCCCTCTTGACATCTTCATAGGTGAACATATTCATGGGATGAATTAATCCAATAAATCATATTCTAGTTTAAGAGAGTCAGTATATCAGAATTGTCAAGTCTTTTGGCTAATGTCATAACATCATCTCCGGCTTGAACCTTTCCATAACTGATTTTAGCAGTTCCTTCCTTAGATGCACCTTTGTCAACGAATAGCTTTACAAGATCCTTATTTTGAGATGAAACAGCGCCAAGTAATGGTGTAAACCCATCCCCGTCTATAGCATTGATGTTTGCTCCTTGAGCGATAAGTTCTTGACAAGACTCAAAGTTTCCTCTATCTGAAGCTGCATGAATGGCAGTAAAACCTTTGCTGTTTTTCCAGTTTATGTCAGCACCGGCTTTTGCTAAGGGTTCTATAAAACTTGAAGCATTCGATTCAGCTGCAAGGATTACAGGAGTGTACCCATAATTTGTTTCAAGATTTACGTCCGCTCCGCTTTCAAGTAAAACTTTGAATACCGATTGGTGTTCTTTAAATCGAGTATTTTCAATTTCTGTTGTTACACCATTCACAGTTTGTGTGATGATTCCTCCACCCCATTGTTTAGCATACCTACATAAATAATGTAGAGCAGTTTGACCATTGCTATCTTGATGATTGACATTAGCACCCTTTTCTAAAAGAAGTTTGATGGCGTTGCCATGAGCTCCGATGCAAGCTCCTATTAAGGCATTTGTGTTAATGGTATTGCCTTTATCTATTTCTGCTCCATTTTCAAGGAGAAATTCTATTGCTTCTGTCTTTCCCTCTCTAGCGGCTTCTTCTAGTGGTGTATAGCCAAGATCTCCAGAATTATTGAGATTCACATCAGCTCCTTTTTTGATGAGTAGTTCCATTACATCTATGTAGTTGCAGGCTGCGGCTAGTGAAAGGCCAGATCTATCAAGACTAATGAAGCTGTTAACATCATAAGTTCCATTATCAATTTCTTTTTCTAGTTCTGCAATATTTCTTTGAAATATCAGGTTTACAATTTTATCCATATCATTAAGGTTAAGAAGTTTAAAGTTATAAATTCAATATTGATTTTTTGAGAATGCTTTAAGGTTTATGTTGCCCTGCAAAACATCATTTCGAAAAAGCTCGAATGTGATATCTTTTTCCCAGATTTCTAGACTCGAATTGAGGGGCAATCTACCACTGTAAAACTGCTTATTTTTTTCTTCCTCAGCGTCATATAGCCAACAAATTATTCCTCGACTATATCCGCCTTGCCTGAATAAGAGTATGTATTTATTATTTGAATGAGCTTGAAATATCAGACATGCGTTTTTTATGGTGTCCCCAGATTGACAATCTCCGCCAAATGGTTCACCGGGTCTTGCCATGTATTGAGTATCTACTTCGAAAAAGGGTACAACTTCTTCAACTTCATATGAGAGCTCAACTGAATCATTTATAATACATTGCTTCCATTTATTCAACGATTTTGCTCTCATTTGGGAATGGGCACATAAGGTTATTGCTAAAAAGAATAATGTAAGTTTCACTATATACTAAGAGTATTATTTTTTAAATACTCCATAAAAAAGACATATTACCAAGCCAAATTGTAGATCAGGGCTTCTTTTTGTAAATCGCTATCTGAGATGATGTCAGTGTCAAAACCAAAGTTTTCACTTATTTGTAGAACTGATTCGAAGTTTTCAAGATCTAGGTCCTTTTCAAACGGTAGTGCCGCGTGATTTTCCTCAATCTCTCCATCAACCCATTGAAAATATCTCAATACTTCACCGTCTTTAGCATACATCCAAAAATGATAGGCACACCAAATATCGATTCCAAAGGAATAGCATTCTCCAGATAAAATGCTTAACTGTTCTGTAACTAGCTTTGATTTAGAAATATGTGCTAGACCACCGCTTGAGATTATATTCCAATTTCCTATGCCTGGAATGAGCATAATCGAACTGGTTTCATGATCATCCACTTCAAGAATTCCCTTCTGAAAAGTTGAGATTTTCTCATTGATTAGATTCAAAGCGTTGGCGATTGCACCAATGGTCAATTTGGTTGGAATCCAGTTGGAACATACTGCAAAATCAGTCATAGGCTTTTACTCAATAATCTTGTTTCTTTCTTGGGTACTCAAGTTTATTCAATTTAGATAAAGTTGCGGGATGTTTTGCCGGTAAAAAGTATATTTTTGTTGCTTAAATCAAACATTAGTCATGATCACAGCTGAACAAGTTCAAGACTTAGAGGAGCGCCTGGAAGCGTTAAGGGGGTATCTTTGACATTGCCAATAAAAGAGAGCAGTTAAAAGACGAAGAGCAAAAAACACATGATCCCAATTTTTGGGATGATCCAAAAGCAGCCGAAGAGTTGCTAAAAAAAATCAACGAAAAGAAAGCCTGGGTAAATAGCTTTGAAACCTTGGAAACATCTTTAGGAGATCTCCAAGTGCTTTATGAATTCTGTAAGGAGGGAGAGGCGGAAGAAGAGGAAGTAGACTCTCAGTATGCTGAAACATTATCTCTTTTTGAAGAAGCTGAATTTAAAAAGATGCTTCAATCCGAAGAAGATGGTTTAAGTGCAGTATTGCAAATAACAGCAGGCGCTGGTGGCACCGAGAGCTGTGATTGGTCCTCAATGCTGATGAGAATGTACTTGATGTGGGGTGAAAAAAATGGGTATAAGATTAAAGAACTCAATTTGCAGGATGGAGATGTGGCAGGTATAAAAACTGTGACGCTGCAATTCGATGGAGAATATGCTTTTGGGTATTTGAAAGGAGAAAACGGAGTGCATAGATTGGTTCGTGTAAGTCCATTTAATGCTCAAGGGAAAAGAATGACGTCCTTCTCATCTGTTTATGTATATCCTTTGGTTGACGATTCTTTAGACATCGTAATCAATCCTTCTGAAATAACTTGGGAAACCTTTAGGTCAGGAGGAGCGGGTGGTCAGAATGTAAATAAGGTCGAGACTGGTGTGCGATTGAGGCATGCACCATCTGGAATTGTAATTGAGAATACAGAAACCCGATCGCAGTTAGGTAATAAAGAGAAAGCCATGCAACTCTTGAAGTCTCAATTGTATGAATTAGAGATGAGAAAGAGAGAGGAGGCCAGGGCAGATATAGAAGCCAGTAAGAAAAAGATTGAATGGGGCTCCCAAATAAGATCTTATGTTCTAGATGATCGAAGAGTTAAAGATCATAGAACGAATCACCAGACCAGTGATACTGATGGCGTATTGAACGGAAATATTACTGAGTTTTTAAAGGCTTATTTAATGGAATTTAATAATCCAGAGTTGTCATAATGATCCAAATTTATCATAATCCAAGATGCACTAAAAGCCGAGAAACTTTGGCTTTGCTTGAAGAGAAAAATCAAGAAGTGGAGATCGTTGAATATTTAAAAGATATCCCTTCAAAGTCAGACCTGAAGAAGATTCTTTCCAAATTGAATATCAAGCCTGAGCAGCTGCTCAGGAAAAATGAAGCGATATTTAAGGAGAAGTTTAAAGGTCTTTCTTTCAATGATGAAGAATGGATTCAAATCATGATTGAAAATCCTAAACTCATACAAAGACCTATTGTAATCAATGGAAATAAGGCTAGGATAGGTAGACCTCCAGAATTGGTTTTGGAAATACTTTAGCCTAATCTCTAATAATCAGGTCAAAAAAAAAGCCAGTTTATTGCTGGCTTGTATTCGTTGCAGGTAAAGATATTTTAATATCTATTCCTGTTGTAATTATTATTTCTATTTCTGTTATCTTGCTCTCTTGGTTGTGATTCTTTTACCACAATGTTGTTTCCATCAAGTTGAGAATCATTCAGATTAGAAATCGCATTGTTGGCTTCAGAATCATCTGACATCTCAACAAAACCGAATCCTTTAGATCTTCCAGTTTCTCTATCAATAATAATTTTTACAGAATCAACGACTCCATAATTTTCAAAAGCGGATCTAAGATCAGCCTCTGTAGTGCCATAATTAAGCTTGGCTACGAAAATATTCATGTTTAAATAATTAAATAAATAAAAACGGTCTCTTCACAAATGATAAGCTCATTCCTAAAAAGGATCCGGGCCAAAGATAGTCTTTTAATTTAAAACACCTTTCTTTAAAAATATTTGATAATCAGATCTTTAAGAAAGTAGGGTCCTGCGCACTAAATATTTTTGCTACTCAGATTTAATCGATTGATTTTGAGTGTATTTGAAGCTTTCTTTGTTTCGAATATTTCCATAATAAGAATGACCGGGTAGAACAAAAGCATGAAATATGCAAAATCTTCGACTGGTATTGTCAGAAGTCTTAGCCCAAGGTTTTCTTCATTGTTGTACCATACAATCTCTCCATCAATACCAGTTCCAGTTAAGATACCATTTGTAAGTGCAAACGGTAAACATAGTATGATGTAGGAAAATATGATTGTTCTAAAAGCATCAACTTTCATAGTTAGACTCAAAAGCAATACCAATGCCAAGGATAAACATACTATGAGAGTGTATGATTTATCTGAAAAGATGATTGATAGAGACAACAGTGTTAAACCTATCATCAGTTTTAAGATTCGAGAAAGCTTAATATTTAGACTCCAGTTTGTATAGGCCTTAATGCAGTAATGCGTAAAAACGCAGCTATAGGGAATTGTCAAGAAGAATAGAATTTCTTCTATTGGAAGACCAAAAAAATAAACTCCAGTAATATATTCTTCATTAAATCCCCAAACTCCGTTTGCAAAGAAGTTGGCATCCCATATAAGAAATGGAATGATTACAGGTAACAAGGCGAAAAAGAAAGTTTTCCAATGTTTAAAGAAAGCCACCTTTTTATCAAAGCTCAACAGCAATGGTGGTAATATTACAGCAGCATTGATGATCAGATATAAATAGTGCCAGTTCAATTATGGAAATATTTAAATGGAACGATGAGCATACCAAAACAGGAACCTCCAAGTTTGTCCATTTTCTTATGATGCACCTTGTGGGCCTTTCTTATGCCTAATAAGTATTTGTTTTTGGTATTTCTAAAAAATTTGAGTCTTTGGTGTATGAAAATTTCATGAATGATGAAATATGCAAATCCGTAGAGCGCAATGCCAATTGCAATGAAGAAAAGAAAACGATATTCAGGGAATATGGAGCCTAAGATGAAGCCTAATGCTGAAGGGACCGCAAATATAAGGAAGAACCAGTCATTTTTTTGAAGAGGACCATTGTTCGAATGATCATGATGATCTTGATGCAGGTGCCATAGAAATCCATGCATGATATATTTATGCGTAAACCAGGCCACAAACTCCATGATCAAAAAGGTAATTGTGATAATCAATATGTTTAACCAAATTGTCATTGGGTCAATTTTTCATAGTAGCGGTCTCTCACCTTTTTGAAGGCCACCTTAAACCAAAAAGTAAATTGATCAGGATAGCTCTTCAAGAGTTGTTCAACTTCTTGGAAAGAAGCAAATTTACAAGATGAGGCTTCCTCTGGATTGGGCTCTGGAAGAGTTTCCACTTTTCCAAATAACACATGGTCAAATTCATGTTCATAAAGCCCGTTTTCAAACTCACATTCATAAACAAATGAGAATTCTTCATGCAATGGCACAGCACAATTGAGTTCCTCCATCAGCCTCCTCTGCGCTGCATCAATTACCGTTTCATTGGGTCTTGGATGGCTGCAACAGGCATTGGTCCATAGATTTGGTGAATGATATTTTGAAGAAGCCCTTTTTTGTAAAAGCAATTGATGCTTGCTATTAAAAAGGAATATTGAGAATGCTCTATGTAAATGTTTGGCTTTATGAGCCTCCATTTTTTCCATAGTACCAATTTCATGATCATTCTCATCTACCAAAATAACTTCTTCCATCACAATAAATTAACCGAGTGTCTTAGATACGATCCGAACAAAATACGCACTTTTTTGGTATTCGGAATTCTGATTCTTGCCTTTAATATGTTTTCAGGCTTCACAGTTTTAATCTTATTGAAAAGCTTTAGATAGTATATGTAAGCCAAATAGACACCAAAACGTGACTCTAAGGGCAGCATTTTAATGCCCTGAAGTCCTAGAGCAAAGTCCTTCGCAATATCCTCTTCAATTTCTTTTTTGGATTCATAGCTAAATGCGTTGAAATCAACCCCTGGGAAATACATTCTTCCGAGTTCTTCATAATCGTTTTGCATATCCCTCAAAAAGTTGATCTTTTGGAAGGCGGATCCAAGCTTCATCGCATAAGGTTTGAGCTTCGAGTACAAGTCAGCTTTTCCAAGACAAAAAACCTTTAAGCACATCAATCCAACTACTTCTGCAGAACCTAAAATGTATTGATCGTATTTCTCTTTGCTATACTTTTCAAAATTCAAATCCATTTCCATACTATCCAGAAATGTGTCAATCAACTCTATATTGATGTCATATTTTTTAACTACAGCTTGGAAACTATTCAGTATTGGATTTGTGCTAACTCCAACTTTCAAGGCTTTGTAGGTGTCTTGTCTGAATTCTGCAAGAAGCGTCTTCTTGTCAAAATCATGAAAGGAATCTACAATTTCATCTGCGACCCTTACATATCCATATATAGCGTAAATAGCATCCTGAATACTTTTATGTAACATTCTTATTCCAAGCGAAAAAGAAGTGCTGTAAGCATGTGTCAGAATTTTGCTATGCTTCATGGAAACTTCATCAAATAGTTCTTTTTTAGTACTCATTTTTTATTGATTTCTTTTAGAACTTCCCTTGATACAACTTCCCCCGATATGATGGCTGGAGGGACGCCAGGACCAGGGACAGTCAGTTGGCCGGTATAGAATACATTTTTAATTTTGTTGTTATTCAAACTTGGCTTTAGAAATGCAGTTTGTTTGAGGGTATTGGCTAAGCCGTAAGCGTTTCCTTTGTATGAATTGTAGTCGTTGCTAAAGTTGGAAGTGGCATAATCTTTTCTGTAAATTATATTGTTTCTGATACTGTTTCCGGTTCTTACCTCTAATCGATCCATGACTAAGTTGAAGTACTTTTCTTGTAACTCTTGGGTTTCAGTTAGTCCTGTGGAAATGGGAATGAGAATAAATAAATTGGACTTACCTTTTGGAGCCACTGATGGGTCAGTTTTACTAGTGTAAGAAACATAAAACAATGGAGCTGAAGGCCATTCTTTCGTTTTATAAATCTCCTCTGCGTGTAAATCAAATTCTTCGTCAAAAAATAGATTATGATGTTCTAAATTGCTCATCTCACCGTCAACACCAAGAAAGTAAAGAAGGCAGGAAGGAGCCATTGTTCTTTTGGCCCAATAGGAATCATTATAGTTTCTACTCTCCTCTGATAACAGATTTTGCTCTATGTGATGATAATCTGCTCCTCCAACTATAAAATCCGTTTCCCAAACACCTTTGGCGGTATGAACGAATTTCGCTTTGCGATTGCCTACCTCAATCAAGTTTACTGGATTATTGTATTGAAATGTAGCTCCTTGTTCCATGGCCAGTGACTCCATGGATTTTGAAATTTCGTGCATGCCTCCCATGGGGTACCATGTGCCTAGCTTGAGATCTGCATAGTTCATCAAACTATATAATGCTGGAGTGTCATCTGGTTTTGCACCTAGAAAAAGAATTGGAAATTCTAGCAACTTCAGAATCCTTTCGTCCTTGAATGACTTTCTAATATATTTTCTAAATGATTTGAATAGTTGAAATTTAAAGAGACCTGAAAGTACTTCGGCGTCTAAGTACTCAGTAATACTTAAACCAGGTTTGTAGACTAGTCGATTGATGCCGACTTCATATTTGTAGGCGGCATTTTTAAGAAATTTTTGCAGTTTTGCTCCACTTCCTTTTTCCATGGATTCAAAGAGTTGCGTCAATTCACTAATACTAGCAGGGACATGTAACTCTTCGTTATCAAAAAAGACCTTATAAGAGGGGTCGAGTCTCTTTAAGTCGTAGTAATCACTAGCCGATTTTCCGAATTTATTAAAGAACGCTTCGAATACATCCGGCATCCAATACCAACTTGGTCCCATATCAAATTTGAAACCGGATGCTTCGAACATTCTCGCTCTGCCTCCAGGTTGATCATTTTTTTCAAAAACGCGAACTTCATGTCCCTTTTTTGAAAGAAATGCAGCTGCAGACATACTTGAAAATCCACTTCCAATTACAGCAATTCGTTTTTTCTTGATCGTCACGAGGTGTAAACATTTAAGTTTTATTTTTGTTTAATGTTTCGGTAAAAAAACTAAACAAAAATCAAACAAAAGGGACACAGTATTCAAATTATAGGTGCAGGAGTTTCTGGGCTTTCATCTGCGATTCGCTTGAGAAATCAGGGTTTTGACGTAGTTGTTCATGAAAAGAATGATTTTGTTGGGGGTAAGCTATCTGATTTTCGGCTTGGCGAATTCCGTTTTGACTTCGGACCTTCACTTTTTTCTTTCCCAAAATACTTAGAAGACCTATTCGAAAGTTGCAATAGGAGTTTAGATGATTATTTAGAATACCAAAAACAAGAAGTCTCTTGTCAATATTTTTGGTCTGATGGGGTTTCTTTCAAGCATTATAATGATTCTAAAGATTTGGAAGGTGAGTTGCATAAAATAGAAGTATCTAAACGGGAATATCAAACTTACGCTTCTAAAGTCATGAACATGAGTAATGATTTTGGTGATTTGTTCATTGAAAATAAATGGTTTAAATCTTCATTTTGGTTGCGTTCTTCAACGATAAAAAAAATAATTAGAATGCCTCTCAGGGTTTTGGTTAATACTCTGAATGATTTTAGTGAGCGTCATTTTAAATCTAAGAAGATGATTCAACTAATGAATCGTTACGCCACTTTTAATGGAAGTGACCCTTTCCGAATTTCAGGTTTATTTTCTGTAATTGGCAAT
>JALEGO010000473.1 GCA_022763165.1 Flavobacteriales bacterium | reverse complement strand
GGGAATCCTCATACTACTCCTATCAACTCAAGCAAAAGCACAGATTAGAATTGAAGGAAGCTTTGGTTTAGATTTATATAACTGGTCTAGATCCGAAAGCATAATGGACTCTAAAGGGATCTCCTCAGGAAATTTACTATTAAACCCCAGTATCGGTGGTGGTATAGGCATTACTGATGATTATTACAGTTACTTCACACTCGAAACTGAAATTAATTATGCAATCACATCTTTCAATCTTGGTTTTGGCAATGAACCTTCAATGGGCACGTTATCAATACCTATCATGTTGAATTATTCAAATACCTATCTTGATGCGGGTCATTTTCATGTGAAAGTGGGTTATCAATATAATTGGATGGACCTGTATCATCTAAATGATGCTGAGGACAGATCACATCTTAACTTTGAAACATATATTATGGAAGTTGGGTTTGGAATAGGAGATGATGATAGGGAGTTCTTTTTGTGTCCCATATTTAGATTTGGATTTAACCCTGAAGGGGCACGATATATGGCTTTTGGACTGAGGGTTGGAACTGGCACTGAGATTTGGTAGGGCAGCTCGTACTTGAATCTAGTACATCGTATTTGGGTTTGCTGAGGTCTCAGGAATTCGTTGGATGGCATCCCAATGTTCACATATTTTGCCATTTTCATCAAACCTAAAGAAGTCCATAGTTACATATTGCTCATTGCCTGGCCAGGTTTGATGAGTATGTAAAGCCACCAGATCGCCTTCTGCAATACATCTTACGAACTCAATAGATTTGCTTGGGTATTCTACTTGCATGCGCTCAAAATACTCAATAAATCCATTGAAACCATCTGCAACATCCGGATTATGCTGAATATATTCATTACCTACATATAACTCTATCGCTTTTCTGGGTTGTCCCAAATATGCCATCTTATAGAATGCTATGGCATTATCCTTATTTTTCTCTAGTTGCATCTTTGGTTTAAGTCCCTTTAGTGAATTGTGTTGTTCGTAAATATACTTGTTTTGGGATTGTGGGTATAAATAATTTATGAAAAATGATGCGTAGTGGTTACGTTTGTGCTCAATTGGGTATTAACAGTTACAATTAAGGATCACATGAAAAATTCAAGGCTCAAAAACCCTTTCCCCAGTCAAACATTTTCGTTCAAATTCTTTAGAATTCTATTGCTGCTTTTTCTCATTGTTCCTGAACTTCAAGGACAATTTGTGAGAAGATTTGAGTTGACAGAATCCACTTACATTCCAGTTGATGTAAGGACAGCCGATATCAATGATGATGGACTGATGGATATTCTTACAGCTTCTTCTGAAGATGATAAATTCGCTTGGTTTCAAAACCTAGGAAATGGATCGTTCAAACAACATGTTTTGACAGACCAAGGAAACAATGCCAAATCAATTTATGAAGTGGATTTAGATAATGATGGTGATCTGGACATTTTAACTGCTGCAAATTCTGATACTAAAGTCAGTTGGTTTGAAAACTTAGGACAGAATCAATTCGGACCAAGGCAGGTAGTGGCAATTTTGGCTGGATTGTTAAGAGCAGAGCCAGGTGACATGGACAATGATGGTGACATGGATATTGTCATTGCTTCTTACAATAGGCTCAGATGGCTCAAAAACCAAGGGAATGGCGTTTTTGGAGGATTAAATACCATCCGTACTGAATGGATTGGCACAAACGATTTTGAGGTTTTTGACATCAATAATGATGGCTTTGATGATGTAATCGAATGCACTAGTGGTTCTAGTGTAAAGTACTACGAAAACAATGGAACAGGATTCTCATCAACCACTTTGACCTCTGGTGGCTATATTAGAACCAAAGTGGCAGATATCAATTCAGATGGTCACATGGATATTTTGGCTGCAGCCAGTGGCAATACCTTTAAATGGTTCAGAAATAATGGAAATGGCTTTTTCGATACTACATTGACAATTACGAATGGCGCATCCGGATTACGAGATATTGAGTTTGTTGATTTTGATTTGGACGGAGATCAGGACCTTGTTTATTGCACTGCAAATGGACAGGTGCATCAATTAATTAATGATAGCGGAAGCTTTAGTATTGGCCCATTTATTTTAAGTCACAATGGCCGCGCAATATGTGCTGATGATATAGCCGGAGATATTTTCCCAGAAATTATATGCGCAAGAGATCAAAGCACCACGGAATGGATCGAAAGAGACTCCGTTGGTGATTATAGTATTAAACATAGCCTCAATAGGAACAGTTCCCCAACGGATGCTATCTTTTTTCTAGATTTAAATAATGACAACAAAGTTGAGATTATTTCAGGCACAAACGGCTCTGCAGGATACTCATTTTATGGGATGAGATATTTTGAAAACCTTGATAATCTTGAATTTGGAGGATTAGAATCAGCGAATTTTCAAGGCCTAAGTGGAAGTAATATTCAATGGGAAGATATGGATGGAGATGGCTTGTTGGATGTCTTTTATTGTAAAGAGAGCCTATCATATACAAATGATCAATTGAGATGGCAGAAAAATCTTGGTAACGGGAACTTTGGTTCTGACAGTGTTATCAATTTTTACAGTAAGAATTCAAAAAAAATGCGGTTCTCAGACATAGATAAAGATGGAGATCGTGACCTTGCGGTTATGACCGGGCACTTAGGAGAAATAGTATGGCTAGAGAATGATGGAGGTTTATCTACTCCACATATCATTGATTCAAACAAAATTGGACTGAATTTCATTGGATTTCAAGATCTAAATCAGGATAGTTTGGAAGATTTAGTGGCTATACGTTGGAATCAGGGAATCTCAAAAATTTTGTTGTACCAGAACCTTAATGGAACGTTTTCAAACGCGCTTATTATCGCAGATAGCCTGCCATACGTATATACCGTTGATTTTTCTGACATCAATAATGATGGCTATATGGATATTGTAGGCGCTGGTGATGGCTCGAATAACGTCTTTTGGTTAGAAAATGACTCTTCTGGAAGTTTTTTTACAAAACATAGCCTTACCGTGAGTCTAGCTGGCCAGATCGTGAAACAGGGCGTATTTGATGTTGATAATGATATGGATGATGATATTATCGTCTTGTCGCAATGGGATGATGAGGTTATGCTTTTTAGAAATAATGGGGATGGTACGTTTCAACCAAAAGAAGTGATCTCAAATGAGATTGACAAACCTCAATATAAACCTTCACATTTTGACTTAGATTATGATGGTGATCTTGACTTTGTAATTGGAGCAAGGCTCGGCAGAATTCATTGTTTTGAAAATAGTTTTAATACGAGAGATTCAATCTTGCAAACCATCTGTTTAGGGGATAGCTTTCTCGTAGGAAATCAATACTTCAATACACCGGGCTACTACGTAGATTCAAGTGCTACTCAGTTTGGAGGTGATAGTGTAACAGTTTTTGAGC
>JALEGO010000007.1 GCA_022763165.1 Flavobacteriales bacterium | reverse complement strand
ATTCCAGATGGCTCCTCCAAAAGCTTGGCTGCCGTTGGACTCATTGTCAAAAAAAGTGCAAAAGTCGAGCATAAGTTCAGTGAAATTCCCTTGATTGGCTATTGCTCCACCCCGGGCAATATTTGGGCCATCTACATCATTTCCAGAGAAGGTTGTGTTTCTAATTTCACAGATGTTGCCGTTGTATATAGCACCACCGTAACTGACGTGTGCGGAATTTGTATTGTTACTGCTGAATGTGCAATTGTCAATTTGTAAATCTGCTCCCTGGTTTCTAATGGCTGCGCCATAAGCTGCTACGTTCGGCAATCCTGCCATTGCCATATTTCCAATAAATTCACAATGTGAAAGATACGCGAAACTGCCACTACCCACATATATGGCTCCACCTCCATGACTGTTGGAAGAAGCATTACTAATATTGCCAATAAACCTACAATATGAAGCTTTGATAAAAGCATTATTCAAAATGGCTCCTCCGGTTGAAGAAAATCCATTTATAAGTTTAAGATATTTTATATAAACCTCAGAAATCAAATTCGCATGAAATATACGACTGATTCCATTGCCACTGATACACATCAGATTTGCTTTAGAATACCCGAAAATCGAAAGTTTTTTATCGATAGTGATTTGCCCACTATTCAAGACAATTGTGTCTGAGACCAAGGACTGATCGAACATAATGGTATCACCGTCACCTGCGTTAACAATTTCATTTCTTAATGATCCAGCACCACTATCGTTGGTGTTGGTGACAATATGTACAGTTGCTTCTGCCCAGTTTGCACAAAATAAAAAACAAAAAGCTAGAATTATATATAATTTGGTCATGACTAATTTTTGACAAAATTATCGAATGGATTCACTGACCACCCCACCCTAAAAGGGTAGTAATTTGAAGAAAACCGGTTAAATTAACTTATCTCTTCTCGCAATTCTTATTGCATCTTCTTTGCTGTTGACTTGAAGTTTGGAGTAAATATTCTTGATATGATATTTTACCGTCTCCTTAGAAATGAAAAGATTCTCTGCCGCGCTATTATAACTCATTCCTTTCACCATGCACGCCAGTACTTCTGTCTCTCTTTCTGTCAACGGTGTATTTATATTTCGATTAAAGGATTGGACGACCATTTTAGCGATTTTCATACTCATTGGAGCACCTCCATCGATAGACTCGCTTAATGCTTTTAGCAATTCAGATTCTTCAATTGTCTTTGTCAAATATCCTGATGCACCGGATCTCAGAGCATTGAAAACAGTTTCACTATTCTCAAAGATCGTTACAACAATAATATCTATTTGTTTTTTTTGCTTTTTCAATAACTTGATACCTTCTATTCCACTGGCTCCAGGCAGATCGATATCCATTAGAAATATGCGCGCATTATCCTCCTCAATGTTTTCTCGAAGTTCTTCAACACTTGAATACGAATAGTTGACATAGAACCCTTCACTTTCACCAATGTAAGACTCCATTACCCATCTGAAATCAATATTGTCTTCCACTATAGAAACAGGCAGTTTTAGCATTGGCGTAAATTACAAAATCAATTGGATCTCTAATGAGGTTCCTTCACTATTACTAGTAAGAGTATACATCGAATCGATCTTTTTCGCTCTCATTTCTATGTTATCCAAACCCATACCTCGATGGACATTTCTGGTATCAAAACCTACGCCATTGTCACTACAGATCATGGTGAGGTTGTTCTTTTCAAGAGTAAATTTTAATCGAATTCTCGTTGCCTGAGAATGCTTCTGGGAATTCACTATAAACTCTTTGAATATAAATAAAATATCGCGGCTTACCTCTGATGATAGCTCTTGTGTTGGATCTAACAAGTTTTGTTCAGCAAAAAAATTGACATTAGAATATTTATAAAAATCTTCGCCAAAATCCTTTAGATACATAAATAGTTCAAGGATATCACTGCTAGAATTACTTTGATACCATAGAAAATCTTTAAAATTCTCAAAGACCAACTTAGAGTTTGTTTTTATTCTAAAAAGGGCTTCAGAATTCACCTCACCATTACTTGAAATTAGAATTGACGATAATTGATTGATGGATGCCAGTCTGTTGCCTATATCATCATGAAAATCTCTTGCAATAGCATTTCTAATTTGAGATTCTCTCTGCTTCTCAATTAAATCTTGAAGCTTCTTGTTTCCCCTGGCAAGTACGAATATGATCAATCCGGTAATTAACACTACCAAAATAATGTTCAAAAACTTATAATGGATGCTATTTGACACTGCGCTTGTAGGAAAGTGATATAAATCAAAAAAAGCGATCAAATAAAAGACAACTATTGCTAAGCCGCTCATTATTGTTATAAAAAGACCGTATGTCTTATTTATAATTAAAAAAGCACTCGATAATAAAACAAGGTACCATAACAAATCATAGGAATAAATGCCGCCTGATAAATAGGCACTCGCTGAAATTAAAAAAAAGCCCAAACAATTAGTTGTTATCAGAGCCGCGGTCACTGCGCCTCGGAATTTAATAAAAAGTAAGGAAGTAATTAATCCAAAAATACCAAGGTAATTAAACCAGGATTTGCTGTCCCAAAAGCTGCCATGATACCAATAAAAGCCAATGTAAATACCCAACATTACAATGAAGCCCAAAATAATTGCTTGAAGCATCATTATTTTAGTATAACGGTCCGAGTCTTTCTGTAAATCCTTATGAACTAGTAAAACCAAAAAACTATTCAGGCTTTTCATACCAATTGAGTTTTTCCAATTCTAAAATGAAATTGCATAATGAACACCTCGTTGATTATTCCACTTTCCATCGGTGCCTAATTGATTGGTCAAGATTCGAATCAATCTCATACCTAAAGACCCTGAATCGCTGTTTTGACTAATATCGAAACCAGGGCCACTATCTTTATACGTAAAGTTGTATTTGTCGAGAGTCTTAGATATTTCAATACTAATTTCACCAGAAATTGCCTTTGTAAAGGCATACTTAAAACTATTGGTCAACAGCTCATTCATAATTAAGGACAACGGAATTGTGTGATCAATATCCATTTTTAGTTGATCTGGAATTGCTATATCAATTTTCACATCGATCTTTGGATTGAAATAAACATCCGCAATATACTTGCTCAGGTCTTCAGACAATTCCTTAATATTCACATCTCCCATGTCTTGACCTTTACTGTAAAGCTTTTGATGAATCATCGAAACCGCATGCACCCTATTCTGACTTGTTTTAAGCGCACTCAGCGCATGACTATCATTAATTCCCTCACTTTGTAGTTCCAATAAACTGGATACCATTTGAAGATTGTTTTTGACTCTATGATGCATCTCTTTGTTTAACAAAATATTTTGGTT
>JALEGO010000472.1 GCA_022763165.1 Flavobacteriales bacterium | reverse complement strand
TCTGGCTTCCATCCTGAAGCTCTAAAGGTCCCATACACTTGGAAAAAACCTAAGATCGTTTTTGTCAATTCAATGAGTGATCTATTCCATAAAGATATTCCGTTGTCATTTGTACAAGAAGTTTTTTCTGTTATGAATGATAATCCACAACATGTTTTTCAGCTTTTAACAAAACGAGCAGAGAGACTCCTTGAGGTAAATCAGTATTTAAAGTGGTCGCATAATATTTGGATGGGAGTTTCAGTAGAAGATGAAATCGTAGTTGATCGGATAGAGTTTTTGAGAGAGACAAACGCACGAGTCAAATTTCTTTCATTAGAACCGCTGATTGGTCCATTGCCAAACCTAAATTTGGATAATATTGATTGGGTCATAGTTGGGGGAGAGAGCGGTCGGAATCCAAGACCAATGGAACCTGATTGGGTTTTGGACATACAAGAACAATGTGAAAAAAGAGGTGTAGCATTCTTTTTCAAACAATGGGGTGGCAAGAATAAGAAAAAAAGTGGCAGGCTTTTGAATGGTAAGACATACGATGAGATGCCTGAAATTGAACTACAGCTGAGTGTATAATAAAAAATTAAGAGCCTTGGTGGATTGAGTTCTGAACCAAAAGGATTTGAGCAAAGCAGCTTCACAGCTATTTCACAGGGTTTTTAAAATTCCTCCCAAGGCACTGTTTATCAGTTTGTTATCTACAGGTGCCAAGTCCTGGTGGAGCTACAAAGAAGCCTGGTGTGAAAATACCGGGCTTTTTCTTTTAAGCCAACCGACAAAAAGAATGTCCTTTTGATGCTGCGCTTGGTGCTGTGTTCTCCTTCTCCAGCTATGACCAGGACAATGATATTGGATGTGCTAAAGCGGAAGTCCGCTTTAGCTGTACGTCCGATAACCCCTACCGGCTTTGCATCAACACCCCATTTAAAACCAACATCCAGGGGAACAGCTTCGTGGATGTTGAGCTGGAAGAAGGGTTTTATCCATTCCGGATGGAGCAGATCTCCGGCTTCCTTCTCTTCCCTCCGTCCAGGAAACCAAAATGATACTGACTTGTGGGGAGCAAGTGTCCTTTATTTTTTCCTAGGAGTTGATCGGCATTGAATAGACAGAATTAGGCGCATTGGTTTTGGCTGGTGGGCCTTAATTTTGTTTGAAGGGGTTGTGGGTTAGGATATTTTTGGGGGAGGGGGTATATTGAGGGCATTGAATGTCTATAAATGGGTCATAGCTCATTTATACAAAAATGGAACCTACTTAAATATCCCTTAATATGAAAGAATACAATACTTGTAAAAAGCTAGTTCTGTTTTTCACTTTGATGTGTATTTTGAGCGCTTGCCAAAAGAAAGAAACCCATACTATTCTTTCCGGTAGGTTACCATATTTTGAAAATGATAGTTTGATACTGGTTGAGGTCAATAATTATTTTCCCGTAGCTGGTGCTGGTGATTCACAATATCAAATATTGACTGATAGCACTGGACGATTTATATTAGAATCGGATCAAATTAGGCCAGGCTATTATCAGATTTTACTAAATAATTACCCCAAATTGGAATACGATATTTATCTGGAGCCTGGGGATTCAATATACTTTGAACAACCTAATTGGAATCAAAATCCTGAATTGAAAATAAATGGTAAAGGTGCTGAGAAGCTAAATTATCTGGTAAAGGATTTTGAACTGTTATACAAAAATAGTTCCTATAAAGACACGATAAGAAGCAATGGATTTGAAACAGAAATGTTGTTCAAGTCTTATATTGACAGTATAACAAATATCAGAACACAGGAACTGGAAGCAAACAGCACTATCCCCGTTGATCTAAAATCGAGATTTGCAAATGTAATTCAGGCAGACAGAGCGGTTACACTCCTATCACATCTGAAAAACAGAAATCGCTACCTGAATAATTCTTTCGATTATTTTTATCCAGATACCTCTTATTACTCCTTTCTAGAAAATATAAGTTTCGACAGCCTTTTTTGCGAAAGTTCTAAAGCAAAAGAATTAGCACAGCTTTTTTTAGAAAATAAAGCAAGGATTGCATTTAAAGATAAAAGCGAAGAAGAATGGTGGGAAGAAAACTTATTTTGGAAATTCAAATATATTACAGAACAAGAAGAATCGATTTGGACTGATTATCTAGCGCTGAGTACGATAAGTGGATTTTCACATGGAATGAATTCAAATGCCTTTTTTGAAAACTTAATAAGGTTTAATGAAGAGGTGAATGAATTACTCCATAAGGAAGCGAATCGAAAATTATTTGATGATGCTATTTCCGATTACCTTCAACTGGCATCGGGTGAGCCTGCTCCAAATTTTGCCTTGCCTGATGCTAAAGGGAATATTGTTGAATTAAGTGATTTTAAAGGAAAAATTGTCTATTTAGACTTCTGGGGCACATGGTGTTATCCTTGTATTCAGGAAATTCCGTCTGCGCTCAAACTTCAGGAAGAGTACAAAGATAAACCTGTTGTATTTTTGTATGTCGCATTGGAATATGATGAAGAGAACATAGCTAGTTGGAGGCAGTTTATTTTGGGAAAAAATGAAAGATTTAGTCAAGTATTAAATAATAAGCCTTTTCCGGGCATTCATCTAGTTGCCGAAAAGCAATTTTTGAATCCAGTTATTAAGCCATATAAACTAAATTTTGCTCCCACCTATGTTTTAATCGACCAAAAGGGAAATATTGTGAGTGCTAGAGCGGAACGAGCCAATAATATCTCGGAAGACATTGACAAACTTCTTGAACAAATGTAAAAGAATAAAACGTTGCTTTTGACTTTAGAAACAAGTTTCCAGAACCAAAATAATAACAACTTGAAAAAACTATTGGCAACACCAAGCAAATACTTATAGCCGAAACCGCTACTAAGTCATTATCAACAAGTCAGTGAATGCTGTTTTTTGGGGTTAAAAAAACAAAACAAATGATTTACCTAATCAGGTGTATTTACACTATAATCCTTTTAACAATCTCTATTTACATCGATGCTAATCTATTCGGACAAAGCATTTCAAGTTTGGGTACAGGAGAAATAGTGGAATTAGAAAGTGTTCAATCCAGTGTTACTGGAACACTGGTGGTTTCTTCTATGGAGCGAGACTCAAATTCTAAGACTAAGGTGTTAATTCATAGAAGTACAGATAATGGTTTTAGCTGGGATTTCGTAGATTCAATAGTTCCTTTAATGGGGGGCTCTGAGGTGCCTGATCCTGTAATCACTTCAGATGATTCTGGCAATTTCTATATTGCAAATATGAGAGTGAATAACGGCATTCCTCCATCATTAACAACTGTTGACATTGAAGTTTATAAATCCAGTGATGACGGGCAGAATTGGGTGCTTGCAGGGATTCCACACATTAATAATTCAATTGCAGACTATCCTCAAATTATTGCAAAGGGAGATGGAGAGCTATTTCTGGTATATTCCTATTTAACAGGCTTTCCGCTGATTGATGATGCTATACTTACTTTTAAGAAATCAACTGATGGTGGCAGCACATGGACTGCAGGAATCGAAATAGATGCAGATAGTTTAAGAAGCATTGGAGCTGATTTTTCTTGGTTTGCTAATGATACTTTATTGATAAGTGCAGGAAATAGAGATAGCAGTTTGATACATTGTTATGCAAGTAGCGACCTTGGGGACACCTGGAATGAAATACAGACCTTTACAATCCCGAATGGGGAAACATCTCATCTTGCAAAGCCAATTTCCAACCCATTGTATAGCTATTATGGTGTCATTTCGCATAAGCCACATTCAGAAAATACGCCTATTGCTTACCATTCTGAAATTAATGGGATATCAAAATCACAAATAATTGACTTTGGTGCATATGCTCAGGGCTATATTACCGATGATGGAATAATACATCTTGTGTACAATAAGAGAGAAAACGGAGTTTTTACTATCCGTTACCTCTACTCAAATGATGCAGGCGTAACATTTTCATCCCCAATAAGTATATACACAGGAACTTTTGTTGATAGCGAATTTGGTGAATATCAATCATTGATTTATGGAAATGATGGGCTATTCTATTTAACTTTTTGTGACTGGTCAGATAATTCGGCAGCTAAAACTTTGACCTTCCCCCCATTAATAACTACAAGCGTAAAGAAAGCATCTGTAAATAATTTACAGGTATTTCCAAATCCAACCTCTGGTGTTTTTCGTGTAAAATTGCCAAATCATCAACAAAAAGTGAAAATAAGAATAATTGACTTTAAAGGTAATATAGTTGAGGAATCAATAGTTGCCCAAAACGATCAAACTA
>JALEGO010000471.1 GCA_022763165.1 Flavobacteriales bacterium | reverse complement strand
GAAAAGAGTCACCCTTCAATGTGTGTTTATCTGTTAGCACTAAATCCAGATGAGAATCTTTCATCATGATTTCCAACCTGGATTTAGGATACGATGGATCTAATGGTACAAAACAGTACCCCCCACAAATTGAGCTTAAAACGCTTAAAAGTAAATTCTCATTTCTCTTAAAGTAAATACCAACAGTTGGAGTTTTTGTAAGAGCGTCTACTTTTTTATCTATGTGGTTTATTATAAAATTAATTTTATCTTTAATTTCTGAATACGTGTATTTCTTATTTTTATGAATAACTACAATACTATCTGCGTACTTTTCAAAGTTGGTGTGAAGAATTTCAACTAAACCATATTTATATTCCTTTCTAATTCCTTCTATTTTTTTGCAGGAAGCAATAAGATTAAAATCAGAGAGTTTCTTTTCGGGTGATGTACAAATATTTATAAGAAGGTTCCTAAAATTTTCAGAAATTTCTTTGATTTGAGCATCAGTCACACCCCTGATGTTCATTTGAATACTAAGGGACTTTTCATTATGATTATAAATCACTCCTAATTTATAGGGTCCTTCGGAAGAGGGGCTTTGAATAGTCTTAACTTTTGCCTCTCCAAAAGATAAAGCATCAAAATTAATGAGACCGGGAGAGTGGTTGATAAAGATATTGAAAAATTCAAAGTTTGGTAAAACTTCTCTGATAGCTGGAAGTATTTCCATGTAGGGGGTGTGTTGATGGGGTTTAGAGGCAAGTCGGGAGGCTTTGATGTTTTTAAGTATTATCTCGATGTTATTGGATTCGGTGTAAGGGACGAGTAAGGGGTTTAAGTTAGTGAGACAACCCGGGCGACTATTGACAGGTGAAGCATTAACGGTGTGTCCCAAAAGAAGGGGCAACCCTTCCTCTGATTTGTTATACTTATTCACCAAAATTGTAGTAACGCTGCAAATATATTGAAAAATAGTTGCGGAATTTTTTCTGAGTAAATTTTTTATATTATTATATTCTTTTCCCTCGATTTGAAGAGTACAATTCTTAAATCCTGAATCAGTGACGTTGGTAAAGAGAAGGGATTGGGTTGATTCTCTTTTAGAGATAAATTCTTTCCAAAAATCAATGTTCTCCTTAGAGTAAGCGGGAGGAGTTATGGTTTCTAAGGGGAGTATCTGAGAGTCTTCACTATCTATCTTTGTTAAAAATCTGAAGAAATCGTTATAGCTACAGCCATCAAATACGATGTGAGAAAAACGAAGGGCAAGCACGTAATTTTGCTTGCCGAGATAAAATAATTTGAATTTATAAAGTGGACCTCTTTGTAGGTCTATAGGAGGTAGAAAAAACGCGTTGAGTTGCTCTTCAAGCTTCTTTTGTACAACTTTTTCAATCGAGATTGATTCGGGAGCAGAATCGATATGTTCTTTTTTAAGAATGCCGTTGTCTTCTTTAAAAGACAAACCACAAATGGGATGATGTTTTGTTACATAGAGGTTTAACAACCCTAGTAAATGTTTTGTGTCTATTTGACCTTTGATTTCAAAAGCATAATTTAAAACAAGAGAAGGATCGTTTTTATCAATTAACCAAGATTGCCAAATTGCCTTTTCATAAGGAGAAGCCCGCATATATTACTCAACTTATTATCTTATAATTTTTAACATTTAGGTATGCTAGCAGCCTTTCATTATGTTTAAGATCCGTAAAATACACGGATATCCTAGGAGAAAAATTGTTGATTTTATAGGATGCGTAGTAAGCAATAAAATAACTAATAACAAAGGAGCTTTTGTGTCTGATAATTCAAGATGTTATCTTGGTCAGTTGGTGATCTTTCCTCTGTTTTTAGTCTTCTTTATTGAGAGCCTTGGAATTTCTTTCTCTATCTTGGAAAGAAATTTGAGTGGAGGCTTAAATGCAAACTAATTATCATGAATTATATATAGGTACACTTTCAAAAAATCCATTTGATTTGGGATCAGAAAGCTATGAAATCGTTAGCTCTAAATTTTTGTTTTTAACGTCCAACCCCATAATTATAGAAGGTCTAAAAAAATCTGGTTTTTCAAATTTTGTGGATATTTCTCATTTAACAGAGATGAATAAAAAGTGCTCTGATTCAAACGTTAAATGTATTGTAGATTTAAGTCGCTGGGATGAAAGTTTAACTCTATCTAACCTTGAGAAAGTTCAAGAAGTTTATTTTAAAGCATTTCAAATTTTCGCGACTCTGGAAAAATCACTACAGTATATGCTTGTGAAACAAGCAAATGACAAGTGCGCTGCGATACCAGAGGGAATTTCTTTATCTCTCAGCAAGGAAAAAACTAATTTTTCTTCGTGTGTTATAGATTGCTCTAACCCAGTTGTTCTTGACTTTATCTTTCTAAGTGGATCATTACAAAAAAATAGAGTTTCTCACCTTGTTTCGAAAAATGGGGATTATTATAGGCTCGAGTCTCAATTTTTGAATCATGATAAGCTTCCAAAAGCAGATCTGCAACTACGACAAAAAGGTACGTACGTAATTACTGGCACGGGGGGGGTTGCTAAACAGCTTCTTAAATATCTTGTTAGAAATTATGAAGCCAAAGTAGTCCTTATTGGCAGACGTTCTCTTACTGATGAAGAACAAAATAATATTAGAGAAATTGGTGCAAATCTCTATCTGGAGGTAGATCTTGGAAATTACGATCGCTTACAGAAGGCTTGGTCATTTATTAAAAGTGAAGTTGGTGAAGTGAATGGAATTTTTCACTTAGCAGGATGTCTTAATGATGGTCTGTTTGATAGAAAGAGCTATCAAAATTTTAGCCAAGTTTTATATCCAAAAGTTTTGTGCACAGAAAATTTAGATGAGATTTCTGCAAAGGATAATCTTGACCTTTTTATGAGCTTTTCCTCACTTACGGGGATTGTTGGAAACGTAGGTCAGACTGATTATTCAGCTGCGAATGCTTATCTCAGACACTTTAGCAGCTCAAGAAATGAATTTGTCAGGAAAGGGCTACGCTCAGGCCTCTCTCTTACCATTGACTGGGGACTTTGGGCAGATGGTGGTATGGAAATACCTTATGAGCAAAGCGCTCTTTATCCGATGTCTTCCGCTGACGCCTTTGAAGCAATGGAGTTATTGTTGAGCCTTAGGTTAGAGAATGCATTTGTATTTAAAGGACAAAAAACAGTTTTAGGTTCACTGGTTGCTCCAGAATTAGAAACAACAATTAAAGATAATGAAAAAAGAAATAAAATAATTATTTTAGATACAGAAGTTCAAAACTGGATTTCTTCAATTATAAAAAAGTATACTAAGTTGGATTTAAAACCAGATGACTCGATACTATCAGGTGGAGTCGACTCTGTTGCTACGATTAATATTGCAACGCAAATTGAAAGAGATTTAAAAAAGTTAGATCCAAACTTTTCTTTATCTAAAACTATCATATTTGATCATCCAACTGTTTTTGAATTGTGTAAGTATCTATCTCAAAATTTTTCCTCACTTCTTATGAATAGATT
>JALEGO010000470.1 GCA_022763165.1 Flavobacteriales bacterium | reverse complement strand
TAACCCCACTGCAGATTTCAGTGCGAATATTCAAGATTTTTGCTTGCCCGCTGTTGTTGAATTCAACAATCTAAGCACTTCAATAAGCAACCAGGCTGTTGTTCAATGGAATTTTCACGATTTCACTGATATTGTAGTAGACACCGCTAAAACTGTTATTCACGAATATCAAGAGCCAGGCATATATGATGTCTCAATTTCAATTACAGATATCAATGGGTGTTCGGCTACAGATACCGCACTTAAGTATATCAATATTCTGCCACCAGTCACGGCTGATTTTACTAGTGATCCTCCTAACGGGCTCACAACTACACGAAACAAAGCGCGTTTTTTCAATCTTTCTTTCGGAGCGGATGCCTATTCTTGGAAAATCGATGGTCTTAAAATAGATTCTACTTTCAATATGAATTATGCATTCCCACAAGAAACGGCTGAAGTCTATGAAATTTGTTTAGAAGCTAGATCAATACTTACGGGATGTGCCGATACCATTTGTAAGATGATGGAAGTACTTGAAGTAAGTTCCATCTTTATTCCAAATGGATTTACTCCTAATGGAGATGGAATCAATGACGAATTTGGAGCTGTAGGACGAGGCATTTCTGCAGAGGATTTTAGCTTTCAAATTTTCAATCGTTGGGGTGATCTTTTATTTACTTCTACAAAATTAAATGATCACTGGGATGGCCGATTTAATGGTACTCTTGTTCAAGATGGCATCTATTCTTACAAATTAGTCTACAGGCTTGAAGACAATAAAAGAATACAAACTGAAGTAGGCGAAGTGTACATGCTCAAATAATGTTCTTATTGTATTTCACTAAAATTCTTTAATTTTAGCACAACAATCGAAAGGATATTTCGATTATTGAAGCATGAAGGTTTTTTTCTCCATTATATTTACAATTACCATTCTGATTTCCTCTGGTTTGATGACGCTAGTGGCATCTTTGTATGAAGCAGACATCACTGAGTTGTATGAATTAATAGAAAAAGAATCTGAGGATAAGGAGGACAAAGAAGAAAAGAAAAATAAAGACTTTTTTGAAGAACTTGATTTGAGTCAAGGATTTGACAAAGAATCACTGAACTCCTATTTTGGCTTTAATAATTGGAATTATCAAAATCCATTGTCGAAAGTGTCTACCCCTCCCCCTGAGCTTATTATTTAATGCTATCGTTCCTTAATCGCGTATGCGAAATTCATTAAATATAAACTCAAAATCATGTTCAAAAACTTTAAAGAAAATATAAAATCAGACTTTCCATCTAGTATCATCGTTTTTTTGGTGGCACTACCCCTTTGTTTAGGCATAGCCTCCGCATCAAAAGTGCCCATATTATCAGGCTTAATAGCCGGTATTGTCGGTGGTATTGTAGTGACATTCTTTAGTCGCTCTGAATTGGGAGTTAGTGGTCCTGCAGCCGGTTTGATCGCGATTGTAATAGCTGCTGTTGCCAAGATGGGCTTTAATCAGTTTTTGGTCGCAGTCATGCTCTCAGGAGTGATTCAGTTTATATTAGGTGTATTTAGGGCAGGCATTATTGGATACTATTTCCCCAATTCGGTTATTAGAGGGATGTTATCTGGAATTGGTATAGTCATAATTATCAAAGAAATCCCCCACGCATTAGGGTATGATAAGGTTCCTGAAGGAGAGTTTCAATTTTCTCAATCTGACGGAGAAAATTCATTTTCAGAACTGTTCTTTAATATGTTTGACTATATATCCATTGGTGCCATTATTATAACACTAGTTGGAATTGGTATTTTATTGCTTTGGAATAGACCTATGTTTAAGAAACAGACCGTATTTCAATGGATACAGGGACCGTTAGTAGCTGTTATTTCGGGAATTCTTCTGAATAACCTTTTTCAATTGGACGCTTTTAAGAGCATGAGCCTATCATTGTCTGGTGAGCACCTGGTACAAATTCCTCCAATTTTAACTGCTGATAAGTTGTCTGATGTCATCAGCTTTCCAGACTTTAATGCACTCTTTAATGTACAGACATATATAACAGCAGCCATCTTGGCTCTGGTGGCATCTCTAGAAACGCTGTTATGTGTTGAGGCTACGGACAAATTAGATCCAGAAAAGAGAATTACTCCAACTAGTATAGAACTGAAAGCTCAAGGAATTGGAAATGTTGTCTCTGGGCTTTGTGGTGGTCTTCCTGTTACACAGGTAATTGTTCGAAGCTCTGCAAACATTCAATCTGGAGCAAAATCAAGGTTATCAGCGTTTATCCATGGGTTTCTTCTATTGATTTGCGCAATTACCATTCCTTTTATTTTGAATATGATTCCATTAGCGAGTCTTGCCGCCATATTGTTGATGGTCGGATATAAACTAGCGAATCCACAGATATTTAAAGAAATGTGGAATAAAGGTTTAGGACAGTTCGTCCCTTATATTATTACCATTATTGTCATTGTCAGAGTGGATCTATTGTGGGGAATTGGGGTTGGATTAGTTGTTGCCATTCTAAATGTGCTCTATGATAACATGAAGGCTCCTTACTTTTTTGATAAGAAAAACTATAAGCCAGGAGATACTATTAACATTGAATTATCCGAGCAAATCACATTTTTAAATAAAGGCAGTATTCTTCAGACCTTGCAAAGTATTCCGGATAACTCAAAAGTTATAGTGGATGCCTCTAGAACGGTCAAAATTCATCCTGATGTTTTGGAAATTTTTGATGATTTCAAGGAGCATGCAAGATCTGCAAATATTGATGTTACGTTTGTAGCGATGCCTAAAAAGAAATTTCAAAACCAATCTTACAAATTCTCAGACGACAAAGACTCGGATACCGCAGCAGCTTAGTCAAATAAGATTGGCTGGACTATTTCAATCTGAATACTGGATCTATTCATAGTAATCTGGCCGCTCTTTTTTCTTTTTTTGATTTATTCTGTAGTTAAAAGTCAACAACATTTGCCTTGCTCTCCATTGAAAATCTACCTCTTGAAAGAAGTCTTCACCTTCTGCAATAAACCTTCTCCTCCTTGTATTGAACATATCAACGATCTTGAATGTAAGGGTTCCATTGCCTTTAAGCATATCCGCAGCAAGAGCCAAATCAATATTATATCGATCCAACATTCTGCCTTGAGTAGTCTGCCTGGGAGATCTGTAATTACATGATAACTGTAAACTCCAAACCTTCTTATATTTCCATTTTGAACTCAATCTACCTTGGAATACATAAGTATCAGCATCAAAATCCTCGCCATCGAAATCACCTTGGATGATCTGTCTGTATAAATTACCATTCCCGCTTATTAACCACCACTTTTTGAGGTCTAAATTCCCAGAAAACTCAAGCCCGAAATCACTTGCTGTCCCTAAGTTTACAGGGAACCTTTGACTAAAACCTAGTGAATCTGTTAGAAGTATTCGTTGAATGACATCTGTTTTATGTCTGTAATAAATGCTTACTAAGCCAGATCCTCTATCAAACTTGTTTAAATGGCTAAACTCGAAAGAATTAGTATACTCTGGATTTAAATTTGGGTTTCCTGTGAACAAGTTTCGTGCATCCGTAAAACCAAAGAAAGGTAATAAAGTCCAAAAGCCCGGACGGCTTATTCTTCGACTGTAGGCTAATTGAAAGGATTTATTTTTAGAAATTTCATATGTTAAAAATGCCGATGGAAAAAAGTTCCAATAATTCCTCTGGTTTGTTTGAGATGTCTCCTTCAATTCAGTTAGTACATCAGAATATTCAAATCTCAATCCCGCTTGGTATCCAATTCTGCCTTTCTTATCCCCCAATTGTGCATATGCTGCATACACGTCTTCCTCATAAATAACGTCATTATTGAATTGCTGCAATATGACCCACTGGTCTTCCTGAAACTCTTCAACACTGAAAGTAT
>JALEGO010000469.1 GCA_022763165.1 Flavobacteriales bacterium | reverse complement strand
TATTGTGCAAAACCCTGACATCATTGACTTTATCAAAGAAGCTGTTCCAGAGGATGGAGAAGAACTAAGCTTAGGTGATTATTTAGGTATTGCCAAAAAAGCATTTGCAAAATTCGGTTAAAAACAGATGAAAAAGATGAATCCAATCATACTACAAAAGGTGGCTCAAGGTGCTAAAGTCATATTCACTAATAAAATTGTCTTGATGATTCTTTTAGGCTTGTTTATATGGTTGTTTCTAAAGAAAGGAATCAAGAAAGTTGTTCGTAAAATTCGAGAAAATCAATTTGACAAAAACGAAACGCAAGATCCAAATATTCTGGCGCAGCAGTATCGCTCCGCTGCTAATCCCTCAGGCAATAAATGGATGATTGATTGGGATGGTACTGATGAAGATGCAGTTGATCGTTTGGCCTATCAAACAAGAGGTCGATTAGATTCAGTGACTGATGCTTACTCACAAAAATTTGGAGAGACCTTAACGGATAGAATGCGCACCGAATTGAGCAATGATGACTTTCAAAACTGGAGAAATATTGTAACCTAATGCAATTCGATTTTAAGCCCAATGCAAAGGGCATTGCCATACTTATAATGATGATTGTGCTAGTATTCTATGTGATGTTTAAGAAACGAAAAAAATTAAAGCAAATGGCTTCAAAAACCATTGATATTCTAAAGGATAGAACCTGGGATTTGATTTCTGATCGAAGAATCGCGGCCCTTCACCCTTTGATTCGAAACAAAGCAAAAGAGTTTATCATCAGAGCAGAGAAAGAACTGGGGATAAAACTTCGTGTTACCTCTACTTTACGAACCTGGAAAGAACAAGAAAAACTCTATGCAAAAGGCAGGACAACTCCAGGGAATATTGTTACCAATGCCAAACCCGGCAGAAGTCTTCATAATTACGGTTTGGCTCTGGACGTGGTAGAAATCAAGAACGGGAAAGCTATGTGGAATAATACCAACTGGTCCAAAATTGGAAAACTAGGTAAAAGTCTTGGCTTCTCATGGGGTGGTGACTGGACATCCTTTAAAGATAAACCCCACTTTGAAATGCGTTTTGGAAGATCAATAACCGACCTTCAAGCCCTTTACACTTCAGGTAACCGTGAAGGCGAATACGTAAACCTAGCATAGATGAAAAAGGAGTTCAAATTTTTCTGGATAGGTTTGGGACTAGCTTCTATACTGTGGTTGATCTTATTTGTGAAAACATGGAATAATACTTCAGATGTAAATTCTCAAATTATAACCGATACTATCTATGTTGACAGACCTTACGAGGAAATTGTGATTCAAAAGGTAGAAGTGCCACAAAAAGTATTCATTTATAGAACAGATACGGTATTTCGAAAGAAGATTGAACTGGATACATTGATTACGGGAATCAAAATGACTTCCAAAATGGCGCAAATTCATACAATCACCTCAAAAGGCATACCCAAAATAAAAGAGTACTCCATTAATCAATACAATACCATTTCCATTAACCATAGAGGGCAGCTTCAAATTAAGAATCGAAAGAAACCGAAATTAAGAAGAGTTCTTGGAAAATCTAAACAATTTGCACTTGTTCTTGGAGGTGTTTTTTTAGGTAAAATGATATTTGAGAAATAATGACTCACTGATAGAAGTAGCTCTGATTAAAACTGCGTAATTCGATTTAATTACAATCTTATTGAACATTAAAATTCAGAACTTCTTCAGAAGTTACTTGTAAGTTTGTTCTATGAAGCTGCTTATTATCGAAGATGAGACTGAATTAAGAAATACCATTTCTGATTTTTTCAAAAAAAATGGAGAACTAGTTATCGCTGCGGAAAATATAGCTGAAGCAGAAGATAAACTACTAAGGCATCAATTTGATGTTATCATCTTGGATATCACTTTACCTGACGGCAGTGGTATTGATATCCTCCCAATAATCCGTGATTCTCAAGAAAATTCAGGTGTTCTAATTCTTTCTGCTAAAAATTCTCTTGATGATAAAATAGTCGGACTGGATCTAGGCGCGGATGATTATTTAACAAAACCATTTCATTTAGCAGAGTTAAACTCTAGAATTAAGGCATTAATTAGGCGTAAGGTTTTTAAAGGAGAAAAAGTGATTCAGTTTAATGAAATCAGTATTAACTTATCTGAAAATCAAACTTATATAAACGACAGTTTATTGATGCTTACTAACAAGGAATTTACTTTGTTGCTATACTTAATAAATAACAAAAATCGAGTACTTACAAAAGAATCGATTGCCGAACATTTATGGGGAGACAACATTGACTTTATAGATAATTACGATTTTATCTACACGCACATTAAAAACTTAAGAAAAAAAATAATTGCAAAAGGAGGAGAAGACTATTTGAAAACTATTCATGGAATTGGTTATAAATACACTAGTATATGAAGTTGATAACCAAAACGAATAGAAACTTTATTGTAATAATTCTCGCGATACTTCCTATTTCGTGCGTGCTACTTTTTTTCTTTTTGAGTTATTTTATTTCAGATGAAGTAGATGAAAAGTTGAGAGTGGATGAATTGAGAATTATTGAACATTTAAAAAACAGCCCAGAAATTGTATCTATTGCTCCTGTGATTCAAGTAAAAGAAATTTATGATGAAAGTTTAATAAATGAAGGAATAAAAAACGTATTTATTTATGATCCAATTGAAAAAGAAGATGAGCCATTTAGGGAATTAACATCTGTAAATCGAATAAATGGGAAAAAGTATCTGATCAAAGTCAGGCATTCTATGATAGAAAATGAAGACCTGGTATTCGCAATAAGCTTTGCGATGATGATAATTTTGGCCCTTGTTTTTACATTAATTATTGTTCTTAATAACAGACTGTCTCTCAAAATTTGGCAACCCTTTTATTATAACATGGATCAATTGAGACGCTACTCATTTACAGAAAAACAAGAACTGAAATTTGCTATTTCAGATGTAGATGAGTTTGAGGATTTAAGAAATTCATTAAATACTTTAACAGCGAAACTTCAACTTGATTATAGATCACTTAAAGAGTTTACAGAGAATGCCTCTCACGAAATTCAAACACCATTATCTATTATATCAATGAATTTGGATGAAGTATTGCAAAGTGAGCACTCTGATGGAGATTATAAAAAGTTATATGCATGTTATCAATCCACACAGAGGCTATCCAAACTAAATGAAAAATTACTCCTTTTGGCTAAATTGGATAATAATCAATTTGACGACTTGGAAAAACATAATTTCAATGATTTGTTGGCCGAAAAACTCATCGAATTCAAGCCATTTATTGACGAAAAAGAATTAGATGCAGTTATAGTGGATAATGGCGATTTTGTTGTTTTGATGGATTCACTTTTAGTTAATCTCTTGTTGGTTAATTTACTGTCAAATGCCGTAAAGCACTCAATACCCAAATCTTCTATTGAAATTGTACTCTCTGAGACTTCCATATGTATATCGAATAAAACCAGATTAAAAATTGATGAAAAATTAATCTTCAAAAGGTTTATATCAGGGAATGATGCAACAAATTCTGCGGGATTAGGCTTATCAATAGTGAAAAGAATTACTGAGGTGTCGAGTCTAGAGGCAAAGGCCACTGCTACTGGAGAAGTTTTCAAAATATGTGTAAGTAAAAAGTAGCTTGTCTATAACTTCAGACTTTCTTCAGAACTGACTGTTACGTTTGTCCTATTTAAACTATGATGTCTCCTGAAATAATTGATTCTGCATTTCAATATCTACAGGAAGTATTAGATCGAAACCTTCCTAAAGATCGCTGCTTCCATAATTTAAAGCATACAAAATCAGTGATCAAGGGAGCGTACGAGCTTTCAAACGCCATGGGAGTTTCAAAGGAAGAGCAGCAAGAGCTAATTCTGGCAGCAATATTTCATGATATCGGACACGTTCGCACCTATATGCTTCATGAGGAAGAAAGTAAGTCGATTGCTCATGATTTTCTTTCATTTAAAAAGTACCCTGAGGATAAAATTGAACAGGTTTTAAAAATAATTGATGCTACAAAAATGCCTCAAAAACCATCAACTAAATTGCAAATG
>JALEGO010000468.1 GCA_022763165.1 Flavobacteriales bacterium | reverse complement strand
GCGCCAAAGTTCAACAATTTTGCCAAAAGAGCATTTTTCTTAGGATAAGAAAATTACATAAAGCTTATTTCGTAAAAACCTCAACCTTTTCAGCAAGAAAGTCCTTACTCATTCGCGTTGCCAAATACACTTCTCAAAAACAAGAGCTTATTAATGAGGTGTTTACGTAAGGTTTCACTTATCAAATGACTTGCAAAAGACAATGAAAATTCCTAAATTCAAGTATGGCTTATAGATCTATTTCTGCTGTCCAAATTCTAATTACAATATTACTTCTCCTTACATTAGAGATTCAAGCTCAACAATGGCAGTCCCAGTTAATTAATATTGACAGTTCAGGTCATTTAATTTATTTCCCTGATAATGATGGGTTCAAAATTCCTGATTATTCAGTGGTGGGTTATAATGGCAATGGTTTTTTAGACATTCCACAAAATATAGCAGTTTTAAAATCAATTCATCCCATTGTTGGTGACAATACACAACATATTCAAGATGCCTTAGATTCAATTGGTAATTTACCAATTCAACCCAATGGTTTTAGAGGTGCTCTTTATCTCAATCCAGGGCAATATCATATACATGGCACAATTTACATGGATAAATCTGGAGTAGTTTTATATGGAAGTGGAAACGATACTGATCTTGTTAGCAACACTACAATTTATGGCGTAGGAACTAGCCAGAGAACGCTCATAGAAATGGGAGCTGGCGATAAATATGAATGGTGGGAATCAAAAGTTAGTGGAACAACTTCTAATATAATTGATTCTTTGGTTCCAGTTGGTTCCAAATCATTCAGAGTACAGAATTCATCATTATATCAAATTGGTGATAATATAATAATCTATTACCCATTTACTAACAACCTCTTGGCTGCAATGGATTACGGAGGCACACAAGGAGCTAGTAACTGGAGTCTATCTTATTTTAACGATAAAGCTATTCGTTACAATACAAGGATCACAAATATTTCGGGAGATACTATCTTCACTATCAGCCCTGTTTATTATACTATCAATCAAAGTTTGTCTCAGGCGTACATTTACAAATATGATCGATCTAATTTGGTAACCAATGTTGGTATTGAAGATATCCGAATTGACATGAACTATAGTGGCCCCTACGATGAAAACCACCCCGAAGAATGTATTGCATTTATTGAAGCGGAAAATGCATGGGCAAGAAACTGTGTGGCTCTACACTTTGTTAGATCAGGCTTTGTAACTAAATCCTCAAATTACATCACAATTGATAGCTGCAAGGCTTTGGATCCAATTTCACAAATTACAGGTTCCAGGAGATACAATTTCGAGATTGATAGGGGATCTCAAAATATATTGATGAGCAATTGTCATGCTAGACATGCCAGACACTCATACATATCTGACGGTCAATCAACAACCGCAGGATGGGTTATTTATAACTGCACTTCTACCGAAAGACATGATGTTGCCGAAGCCCACAGGCATTGGACCACAGGCATCCTTTGGGACAATTATTTAGACTATGGACCACAAAATCATCAGCATGCCTTAGGATTGCATAATAGGGGTGATTGGGGTTCAGTTGCTCATGGGTGGTCCTCTGTACATGCGGTAGCTTGGAACTGTGATGTTAGAGGTGATAGCCCTGATGGTAAAATTATAATTCAAAAACCTCCAAGTGCTCAGAATTATGTAATTGGTTGTAAAGGAGAGGTAATCAATGATAAACCGTTCTATGCTCCAAGAGGATATGAAGAAGGTACAGATACCAACCTAACCTTAAACCCTCCTTCTCTTTACTTAGCTCAACTTTGTGAAAGACTGGGGCTATCAAATTGTAATCCATTGACTGTAAACACCGATCCTTTTGATGAAAAACCAGAATTGACTCAAAACAAAGAATCTCATTTTTCAATTACTGTTTATCCAAACCCGACAAGTTCAACACTTATAATTTCATCTTTAGAAAAGTCCATTAAAATTGAGTTATTTAATGGCTTTGGTCAATTGATTCTTGCAACCAAAGAAAAGAAATTAGACTTGAATGATCTTTCTCCTGGAATCTATCATATTGTAGCCCAAAATCAGCGAGGATTCAAAGTAGCAAAGAAATTTATCCTTACTAGATAATCTTGACATAAATTTTGCAAAACTGATCAGTAATATCTCTCAATTTTTATACAATTCTTCATTTTGAAAAAACCTCAACTTTTTCAGCAAGAAAATCTTTTCTCATCTCCGACTCTATCTCATTAAAGTCCTTTTGTTCACCCGAGAATTTTATTTTTCCATCTACCAAATAGTGAATTTCATCACATAGTGATGCCAAACTAGAAAATATATGAGATGATAAGATAATGGTCTTCTGTTCCTGTCGGAACTTTTTTAATATCTCGTGAATCAAGAGATTACTCTCTAAGTCCACCCCATTAAAAGGTTCGTCTAAGACCAAAACTTCGCTTTTCTGAAGAAAAACAGCGGTTAAAAGGAGCTTCTTCTTCATACCCGTTGAATAGTGTTCAGCATATCTCGACAAAGGCAAATCAAATACATTGTATTCCTGAAAATCCGAATAATTCTGATCCCTTGATAAGGTTAGAAATCGCAAATATTCCTCCCCCGTTATTTTAGAAATGATTGGAGGCTCTGTAGGTCCATAACTTATCTGCTTTTTAGTCAATGCTGGAATCAATTGTCCATTAAAACTCTCAAGGCCAGCAATACAATTAAACATTGTGGTTTTGCCAGCTCCATTCTTTCCAACAATTCCATATATTTTACCCCTTTCAAAGGACAACTCTATATTAT
>JALEGO010000467.1 GCA_022763165.1 Flavobacteriales bacterium | reverse complement strand
TGCCATACCTCCAGTCATCAAGCACATCATTTCTGATTTGGTCATTTTTTTCAAATAAGGCTTGACGATTAAAGGGGCCTCAGTCTGGCCAATAAATACATTGGCAGCCGCTGCAAGACTTTCTCCTCCAGTTAACCGCATGGTTTTTCTCATTACGAAAGCAAAGACGTAAACAATCTTCTGTAAGATTCCGAGATAATACAATAATGAAGATAGCGCGGAGAAAAAGACGATTGTGGGTAACACGAAAAAGGCAAATCCAAATGGTCCAGGCTTGGCTAGATCTCCAAACATAAATTGCGCTGATTCAGTAGAGCTATCTATCATCAAAACGAAGAAAGAAACTACTCCATTGAAGAAGCTTCTAACAAACTCAAATTTGAGCATGCAAAAAGCAATTATCAATTGCAATCCCAATCCGAAAATTACGGTATACCAGTTGATTTTCTTCTTGTTGTTGCTGAGTAACCAACCAATACCCAAAAGAATAACTACTCCCAACAATCCTCTAAGGACGGATGTAAGATTAAAACTTAGTAGAACAAATAAATGACTCATAAAAACTGACTTATTTGCCCCTTCGATTCAGCTCATCTCTTATTTCAGAAGCTCTTTCATAGTCTTCTTCAGCAATAGCTTTGTCCAATAATTTTTCTAGTTCATCAATGGACATTTCATCATCATTTTTGGAAGGTTCAGACGTTGTTGTCTCTTGACTCGTGTCCGTTTCAAGATCTTCCTCGACAGAATCTTCTAACCCTTCTTCTAGGATTATTCCAGCTGATGACAGTATGAATTCATGAGTGTAGATTGGACATTCGAAGCGGACAGCAAGAGCAATCGCATCTGAAGTTCTTGTATCAATCTCCACTTCTTGATCATCTTTTTGACATATCAATTTAGCAAAGAAGATTCCTTCTACAAGATTGTAGATTACGACCTCTTTAATATTGATCTCAAAGGATTCAGCAAAGCTTTTGAACAAATCGTGTGTAAGCGGCCTACTAGGCTTCATTTTTTCCAATTCAATCGCTATCGCCTGAGCTTCAAACCCTCCAATTATTATTGGAAGTCTTCTATTGCCTCCTTCTTCTCCAAGAACAAGTGCGTAAGCTCCAGTTTGTGTTTGACTGTAAGAAAGGCCTACTATATTTAACTTTATTTTATCCATTGATTTGAGAAGCCGTTGCTACATTTAGAATTAGTTACCAGCTTCTCTAAACGATTTGTAAGCTTGAATCAACTTCGGCACGACCTCAAAGGCATCTCCAACAATACCATAATCAGCTGCTTTGAAAAATGGAGCTTCTGGGTCTGTATTGATTACTACCATTACTTTACTACCATTTACACCAGCCAGGTGTTGAATTGCGCCAGAAATACCTATTGCTATATATAAGTTGGGTCGAATAGCTACACCTGTTTGACCAACGTGTTCATGATGGGGTCTCCAACCGGCATCAGCAACAGGTCGTGAACACGCAGTACCTGCTCCCATTTCTGTAGCCAATTCTTCAACCATACCCCAATTTTCAGGTCCTTTCAAACCTCTACCTGCTGAAACCACAATTTCAGCTTCAGTTATGGAGATACCTTCGCCTCCCTTCTTTTTAAACTCTTTAACGGTGATTCCTGAACTTGGTAGGTCCCCTGAATATTCCTCAACAGATAGAGCTCCTCCATCCTGTGCAACCGCGCCCACAGAATTTGGCATGATGCTCACAACTTTCACATCCGAATTGATTGAATAAGTGGCAAAAGCCTTACCTGAGAATACTGCTTTTTTAACTTTGAATCCACCTGAAAGATCAGGATAATCCACTGCTCCAGAAACGATTCCTGCATTTAGTTTTGCTGCTACCGCACCGGCAACAGTTTTCCCTGAATAATCAAGAGAAAAGACTACCAGCTTAGCACCATTATTGCTTGCTACGTCCTTTACAAAAGCTCCAATTTGATTTACATCCAAAGCTGCAATACTCTTTGCAACTATTGCTTTGGAAGCACCATATTGAGATAAGCTTGTTAGCTCAGATTCATCAATCTGTCCGTAGCTTAATACAATTGTTTCAGTTCCCCACTCAGCGGCTACCTTTTTCCCATAAGAGACGGCTTCAAAAGCAGATTTTGCAACTTTGCCGTTATTGTTATCTACAAATACTAATACGCTCATTATTACAACACTTTTGCCTCTTCATGGAGGAGACGGATTAATTCATTGATATTATCGGACTCTACATAAGTACATGCTCCTTTTTCTGGTGGCAATTCGTACGATTCAACACTCACTGCATTTGAGCTGGCTGTGGAAGCCTCTACTGCCAATGGCTTTGTTCTTGAAGCCATGATCCCACGCATATTTGGAATTCGCTGCTCAGCCATACCTTTAGATGCACTCAATACAAAAGGCAATTGCGCTTCTAAAACCTCAACACCACCTTGAACATCGCGTTCTAACGTTGCGACACTTCCAGAGACCTCTAATTTGTTAGCCAAAGATACAAATGGCATATCCAACAAGCTTGCAACCATGGAGGGAACTTGAGAACCATTGTAATCAATTGTTTCCTTACCAGAAAAAATGATGTCGTAAGATTTATCTTTAGCAAAATTGGCAATCTCCTGAGCTATAGCAAGTGAATCAGTATGTACCGCATCAACTCTTACCGCATCATCAGCACCTATTGCCAGTGCTTTCCTTATAATTGGATCACAACTTGCATCTCCTACCATTAAAACTGTAACGGAACCACCATTTTGTTCTTTTAACTCTATCGCTCTTACCAGTGCGTACCACTCATCATAAGGATTGATGATAAACTGAACACCTGCCTCGTTGAATTTTGTATTATTCTCAGCAAAAGTGATCTTGGTGGTCGTATCTGGAGCCTTGCTTATACAAACCAATAACTTCATCTAAAATATCTTTAAACTTCAAAGCACGAAAGTAACAAATTTTGGAAGAAATCTTTTTAATAAGTTAGATATTCTGGTTTATGAAAAATTAAGCAATTAATGTTTTAAATTTCTTTTTAGTTTGACACACCCAGTTAAACATATTTTGATTCATCAACAAAATTTAGAAAAGTTCAAATATTGTTTGAAACAGTGTTTATTTACTTAATTTTATTGAAAATTTGCACCGATGAGAACAGTTCAATTCAGAGAGGCTATTAAAGAGGCGATGAGCGAAGAAATGAGACGTGATGAAAATGTCTTTTTGATGGGGGAAGAAGTCGCTGAATACAACGGTGCTTACAAGGCCAGTCAAGGGATGCTTGATGAATTTGGAGAAAAGCGTGTTATTGACACACCCATCTCTGAATTAGGTTTTGCAGGAATAGGGGTTGGCGCTTCAATGAACGGTCTGCGTCCAATAGTTGAGTTTATGACTTGGAATTTCGCAATCTTGGCAGCGGATCAAATTATTAATCATGCCGCTAAGATGTTGCAAATGTCGGGAGGGCAATATCATTGTCCTATTGTCTTTAGAGGACCAAATGGAACAGCCGGACAACTCGCTGCAACCCATTCGCAGAGTTTTGAATCGATGTACTCCCATTGGCCAGGTTTGAAAGTGGTAACACCATCCAACCCATATGACGCTAAGGGACTCCTTAAAGCTGCGATTAGAGATAATGATCCGACAATATTTATGGAATCTGAAAAGATGTATGGCGATAAAGGAGAAATTCCAGATGGGGAATACATTATTGAACTGGGAAAGGCCGACATTAAAAAAGAAGGAACAGACGTAACTATAGTTTCCTTTGGAAAAATCATGAAAGTTGCTCTAGAAAGTGCTTCAGAACTAGAAAAGGAAAATATTTCAGCAGAAGTGGTTGATCTTAGAACAATAAGACCAATGGACATTGAAACCATTATAAAATCTGTTCAAAAAACAAATCGACTTGTGATTGTAGAAGAAAGCCATCCACAATCCTCTGTGTCTAGTGAAATCACTTACAGAGTTCAAAGACATGCTTTCGACTACCTTGATGCTCCAGTGAGGAGAGTAACACTTTCGGATACACCTTTTGCTTTCTCTCCTACATTAATCGAAGAAGCAATGCCGAATGTAGAACGAACAGTTAGGGCTGTTAAAGATGTGATGTATTTGAGCTAATTTTTTAAATCTAATCCATCAGATAGCTTCCTCCAAACTTCTCCATCCCAATAATAAAAGCCTGGGATCATTGTTCCATCTTCAGATGTTGCTTGATTGTAAACAATCAATGAATTTACGGGCTTCTTAATAGTCTCTTGATCGCTTTTACTTTTGAGGGAAACTCTTGGGAGCAAAAAACCATGTTTCCTTGACTTTATGTCTAATATAGAAGATGCATCGGGAGCCGAACCATCATCATTAATGCTAAGAGCCTGTGAAAAGGATTCCAAACTGAAAGCCATTAAGATTAACAGAATCAAGTTTTTCATACTACTCGGCTTTAGCGGTCAAGATCCAACTCATCACACAACTTCCTCCACATTTCTCCATCCCAATAGTAAAAACCAGGAATAACTGATCTATCCTTTGATTCCTTTTTATTGTACACCAAAAGGGAAATAGCAGGTTCCTCAATCGCCTTTTGATCTGTTTTGCTTATCAACTCAACCCTTGGTATCAAGAGTCCCTTATCCTCCGAACTAACATCAAGCATTGCTGATTCATCAGGATCAACAGTGCCAATCCCAATATTTTCCTGACTGAAAGCCACAATGGGAAACAATAAAATGCCAAGTAAGATTTTCATGTCTTTTTTTTTTACAATTATAACACTTGTGCGTAACACACAATCTCATCTAAAGACTTTCAACTTACCCCTAAAGCTTAGCAAAAAAAAAGCCATCCACAAAGTGGATGGCTATCCTAACAAAATATTTATGAGTTATTATCCTGCGACTGGAATCACACTTAATAACTGAATGTTATTTACATCTGTATAGTCATATTGATAAAGTCCATCATCTCCTATCATCATCAATAGACCATCAAGTGGAATCACATCATATGCGTGAATATTTGCGTAGTGCTTTATGCTATTGTATCCGCAAGTTCCAGGTGAAGTTGTGTCAAAAATCTTCAAACCATCATTACCATCACAAAGGAATAGTAACTTTTGTTCTGAATCAACTCCAAGTCCATGAGGATTTGTCATATCAAATTCATTCACTAAATATGGATTTTTTAAATTCTCTATGCTTACCACATCTAGTTCATTTTGCCATCCAGTACATCTGTTACCTGTTCTTAAGGTAACATATGCATAATCACCATCAACGACCACTGGATCGCAAGCTTCAGCGTGATCAAAAGTAGAAACATATGTTGGAGAACAGTTGCTCACATCATATATGTACATACCGTTTTCAGATCCAATAAATAAGTTATCATTGAAACTAAACAAGGTCTCTAAATTCCACCCAGCATCAGTAGTACCAGAAGGCATAGGTGAACCTGTATTGCTTATATTGAAAGTCGAAATGTCAGAAGTACTCGTAATAGCGTAAAGGCAATTTCCATTTATAGAAAATTTAGCAGTCGAACCACCTTTACCTGAATTTCCAGGACTAAAGTTTCTAACGTTGCTCGTTGCGTTAAAACCACCAGAACTTCCTTCAACCAAGAAATCTTGCTCTGTAAAGTAATAAGTACCGCAATTTTGTCCACTACAAGACTCTGTGACCTCTTGAATCTCCCAATCAACAATTACACCTTGAGATTGATCAATTTTAGCTAAAGGATACTTAAGATCATATTCCGGTACTCTATACTGGAAGACATCTTCAATCCTGTTCACCTCACTTGGGTTAAAAAGATCTGAAATATCCAATACAACAAGATCTGTATAACTATCTGCATACATATGGTTTCCTTTCACCTCTACATCCATGTTTCCTGGAAGTGATATAAAAGCAACATTTTGTGGATTTGATGGATTCGAATTATTAACAATGTGAATCCCTTTGTGTTGTTCATTGATCAACACGTAGTTATTGTAAACGTAGATTTTACCCGGATTTATTACATCCTTGGCATCTTCCATTTTGATATCCTTTCGAACATCCTCGTACGACCTGTAAACAGGTACATTTGCCATAAACGTACGGCTTTCAATGTGTTTGTCCTTACAGCCCGTAAAGACCGTCCCTAAAGCACACACACCAATGGCTAACTTTTTGAAGTTTTTCATGGTTTTTTGTTTAATTTAATACAATAATTTTTTGTTAAGACGGTTACAATAACACCTAATTTAGTAATTATATTGTGTATAAACACAAAAACTTATAATAAGTTACATTTCAATTATTAAAAGGAAGGATTCTTGGATAAACGGCAACAAAAAATAAACTTAATTACATGACTCGCAATATTATTCTACTCTTAATCTTATCATTTTTTTCTTTGGCAATTAGTGCTCAGCAAAAGGATGAAGTAAGTCTGAAAAATGGTTCTATTGTTAAAGGTAAAATTATTGAACGCGATAGCGCTATGGTCAAAATCGAAACGATGGGGGGATCTATTTTTGTTTTTTCTAATGAAGAGGTTTCCGAAATATTGGATGTTGACAATGAAAAAGTCAAAGTAGATGAGAAACCTTATTCCGATGCAAGACCAAAGTACAAACCCATTCCAAAACCCAAGAAAACACCAAGGGAGTTTTTAGTAGAAGATATAAGGGAAACGGGAATAGGTTTATCTTATGGGAAAGGACTTCTGTTTGGAAATGCCGTTGAGGGAGGACCAAGGGTCGCAATGAGTTACAGCTTAATCAATTATTATCAGTTCAATTTCAATTATAAAGTGGGTATTGGAATTAGTTTTCAAACATACAGGCTGCCAATGTTTCCCTTTTATGGTCATTTTGAATATACTGTCAAAAAAGACAAAAGAAGCCCCTTCTTTTATGCACAAATGGGAGGCGCGCCCCCAGTAAATGGCAGGCAAGATCAATGGTGGGGAAGAGAACCTGATAGCAAGGGAGGTCTAACCGCTGAAATTGGACTAGGAATCAAACGTTATGTCAGCGAAAAGTCTTCAATAATGTTAAGTGTGGGCTATCACTATCAAACACACAAGTATATTCGCTATGACTGGATTTGGGACGACAATTCCCAAACAAGTACAGAAATAGCTACAAATGTCCAAGAGATTTTCATGCGAATTCCTGTTCGAGTTACGTGTGAATTCTAGTAAATATTATTTCCTAAAAACATGATTGTAAGACCAGGGACTGGCATAAAGATTCCCTATCCGGAATTCACTTTCATCAATAATATCAACAGCTACAAGAGTATGCTTCGTTTCGTTGGATCCAACTGGAAGTAGACTTAGGGACTCATTGATAGTAAAAGTGTCGGTTCCAAAATTATCTTCGACATAGAGGATCCCTGGCAAAAAAGTCGTTGTGACTCTATCTTTAATGGGAGAGACCTCCTTGAACGACCCAAGTAAGATCGAAGTAGTCTCTTTTTTGCAAGAAAACAATATTAAACAGCATATTAGGAATTTTCCTATGTTAGATCTTTCCATTGAGATAATGAAATGCTACAATGTTTGCATCGACATCCAAAAATATCCTTCACTTCACAGGCTATTGTTTACTCAAAACGAGAGATGAAATAAAATCACTAGAGTTTTCTTTAGGAGTCTCATAATTATATGATATATTTGCGCGCCTAAAAATAAAAAGATGGAAAACTTGATTTATATCTTGCCAGTTTTTGGAGTACTTGGATTACTCTACATGCTTTACTTGAGAAATTGGGTAATTAAGCAAGATGCAGGAGATGCAAAAATGGTGGAGCTTGCGAATTATGTTAAGGAAGGAGCTATGGCCTTTTTAAAGGCAGAATATAGGGTTCTAGCTATTTTCGTTGTGATCGCTGGGATTCTTTTGGGAGGAGTTTCTTACATGGTCGAAACCACACACTGGTTTATTGTTGTCGCATTTGTAATTGGAGCTGTATTCTCTGCAGCTGCCGGGAACATTGGTATGCGCGTTGCTACTGAAGCCAACGTCAGAACGACTCAAGCCGCAAGAACAAGTTTACCCAAGGCATTAAAGGTATCATTCACAGGAGGAACAGTTATGGGTCTAGGAGTGGCAGGACTTGCCGTTTTTGGGCTGAGCGTTTTGTTTGCCTTCTTATCCGTGTGGCTTTGGAAAGATGATCAAACTTTCTATTTGAACATGACTGTTGTCTTAGAAGCTTTAGCAGGATTCTCACTGGGTGCTGAATCCATTGCACTATTTGCTCGTGTAGGTGGTGGAATCTATACTAAGGCAGCCGATGTTGGTGCTGACCTTGTGGGAAAAGTTGAAGCAGGAATTCCAGAAGACGACCCAAGAAACCCTGCTACTATCGCAGACAATGTTGGTGATAATGTTGGTGATGTTGCAGGAATGGGTGCAGACTTGTTTGGATCATATGTCGCTACTGTTTTGGCCTCAATGGTTCTAGGAAATTATGTCATTAATGACATGGGTGGCAGCATTCAAGACGACTTTAATGGTATGGGACCAATATTACTTCCTGTACTAATTGCTGGTCTTGGAATTATTTTCTCAATCATTGGAACTTTTATGATTAGCGTTAAAGACAATAATGCTAAGGAGCCACAAGTTCAAGCTGCCTTGAACAAAGGAAATTGGTTGTCTATCATTCTTACGGCTGTAGCTGCATTTTTTGTTATAAAATGGATGTTACCAGCAGAAATGACAATGTCATTCTTCGGCCAAGGATTGAAAAAGGTTATGGCCATTGATGTTTTCTGGGCCGTATTAATTGGTCTTGGTGTAGGTGGATTGATTTCATATTTTACTGAATATTATACAGGTCTTGGAAAGAAACCTGTTCTGGATATTGTACAAAAAAGTTCTACTGGAGCTGCAACTAACGTTATTGCAGGTTTAGGTGTGGGAATGATTTCCACTTTCTACCCAATTATTTTATTTGCTGGTGCAATTTGGGGAGCCTATTCTTTCGCAGGTTTTTATGGTGTTGCTATTGCAGCTTCGGCAATGATGGCTACAACAGCCATGCAGTTGGCCATTGATGCTTTCGGACCTATTGCCGATAACGCTGGAGGAATTGCTGAAATGAGCGAACTTCCTGACGATGTTAGGGAGAAAACAGACATTCTGGATTCAGTAGGAAATACCACTGCAGCGATTGGAAAGGGTTTTGCCATCGCTTCTGCGGCACTTACTGCACTTGCGCTTTTTGCTGCATATGTAACATTTACTGGGATTGATGGAATCAACATCTTCAAAGCTCCCGTACTTGCGATGCTATTTATTGGAGGAATGGTGCCTGTTGTCTTTTCAGCTTTGGCTATGAATTCCGTTGGAAAAGCCGCCATGGAAATGGTAAAAGAGGTAAGAAGACAGTTTAAGGAAATTCCAGGGATTATGGAAGGAACGGCTAAGCCAGAATATGGTAAGTGTGTTGACATCTCAACTCAAGCTGCATTGAAAGAAATGATGCTACCCGGTGCCATGACCATCGTTATGCCTCTTTTAGTTGCTTTCTTACCTAAGTTGATCTTAGGTTATGAAAACGTTGAAGTAGCTGAGATGCTTGGAGGTTACATGGCTGGCGTTACTGTTTCAGGTGTGCTTTGGGCTATTTTCCAAAATAATGCTGGAGGCGCTTGGGATAATGCTAAGAAATCTTTTGAAGCTGGTGTTGAAATCGATGGTAAAATGACGTATAAAGGATCTGATGCACATAAAGCTGCTGTTACAGGAGATACTGTTGGAGATCCCTTTAAAGATACTTCTGGACCATCAATGAACATCTTGATTAAACTGACTTGTCTTGTTGGTCTCGTTATTGCCCCAATATTGGGTCATGTAAGTTCAGACAGTACTGGGCAAAAAGAAAATAAGCAAGAACACGTTCAAGAATCAGATAAAAATTCCAAGGCCGAAACTGCTACGATTTCCTTCAAAGAAGCTCAAGAGATCCTGTAAATCCGATAAGCTGTTGATCCTTGAATGCTTTTTACAATCAGCTGATTTTTATTGTAGATGATGATGAAGCATTCTTAAAACTATTTTCCAAGAAAATAGAAAATGAAGGATTTCGAAATGTAAAAACGTTTTCTTCAGCTGATACCTGTCTTCTGTGTTTAGATCAAGAACCTGATATTATTTTATTGGATTATCAAATGCCAGGTAAAAATGGCATTGATGCTTTGAAAGACATTAAAAATTCTAAAAGCAATGCAAGGGTTGTTTTCTTAACAGCCAGTGAAGATAAAAAGGTAGCAGATGACGCTTTCAAATATGATGCCTTTGATTATGTAGTAAAAAATGACACTTCCTTTGGAAGAGTAAAGTTATTACTCAAAAGAATCAACAAACTCAATGCCACTGCTGAAGCCCAAAAAAAAGCTAGAAGGCTCAAAATTACTTTGGTGATCATCCTGTTGCTACTCACCGGATCAGTGTTGCTATTGTCATTTTTGTTCCCTGATTTTTTCAGTTAGATGGTGCAGCCTTAGGAAAGTAAGGTTATTTTTGACGAAAGTAGCTCAGAATGATTAGATACAACCCTAAAGACTGGTTCGGCCTTATCTTTAAATTTCATCAAAGCGACACTTTTCGTCAAATGGTGTGGGTGATGTTAGCTGTAGCGATTTACACCACTGTCATAGTATACTTAGAATTGGAATATCAAGAATACTTAGGATTTGAGTCTACAACACTTTTACATTCATTGTTGGGCTTCGTAATGGGTCTCCTTCTTGTATTCAGAACAAATACCGCTTACGATCGTTGGTGGGAAGGCAGAAAACAATGGGGTGCTTTGGTCAACAACACAAGAAATTTCGCCATTAAATTGCACGCGGCTCTTCCCAAAGGTGCTCAGGAAGCAAGAACCTTTTATAAGATAATGATTCCAAATTATGTCTATGCGATGAAAGAACACCTTAGAGAAGGTGTTATCATCGAAGAATTGAATGATTCTTTAGACAATATGAATACCATCATAAAGCATAAGCACATACCCAATGCTATTTCACATAGCATGTACAACAAACTTCACAGCTTATACAGAAAAGAAAGAATCACTGGAGATCAACTTATCACTTTAGATAAAGAAATAAAAGCCTTCACTGATATTATTGGAGCCTGCGAAAGAATCCGTTTTACGCCCATTCCATTTTCTTATAGCATGTTTCTCAAGAAATTCATATTTGCTTATATTTTGACCATGCCTTTTGGCTTGGTTTACGATTTCAAGTACTGGACCATTCCTGCTGTCGTTTTCACACTTTATGTTTTTGGAAGCCTCGAACTTATTGCTGAAGAAATAGAAGATCCCTTTGGCCATGATGAAAACGACCTTCCCACTGACGAATTGGCTGCTAAAATCGAGAACAATATTGAAGAGATATTTGGATTTGAATCGGAAAGCTAAATCAATCCAAGATTCTACTGCAGCCATTTCTCCCCGTTCTCCAAGATGCTTTGATCAAGATCTATAAGCCTTTGGACATCGTAAACTGTCTCAATCAATCCTGTTACATCCCGCATTTTTAGCTCTGGGTTCACCAAGTTAATTCGTATTTGCTTCCATTGCAGTTCATTAAAATGATAAACCTTATTGTCACGAGTGAATAGGAAAAAGTGATTTTGACCAACCAAACTACAGGCAAAACGACCTGAGGGATATGAAAATGCATTATTCAGTCTTGAATCAACAACCACCAGAAATTTTCCATTTTCTATGGGCTTTCCAGAATGATCAAAGTAGATTGGACTAATGTTAATACCATCCTTCATTCTATTAGCTTGATCACAATTATAAACGCCAAACTTTGAAATGGTTAAACCCTTAATCACTCTAGTATATGTAGTACTACTAAAGGTATTTGAGGCTATATTACTGTTAGAAGCTTCATTTGAGACCGGAGCGGAATCGTAGTATTCCGATTGTCTGGGATTTCTATAATCCCAAAAGGACTGATCACTTGGCGGTCTCAGTTTTTGATTTAGCCCTTCGATAGCCATAACATTACCGAGCCTGCTCAACCAATCATTCTTGTTTTGTATTTCTTCATCGATTAAATCTTTCATCCTCTTTTCAGGAGTAACAGCAAGACCCGTTTGCCAATTCCTCATCTGAGGGAGTACTTTATCTCGATTATTCTTGATATAACCGATCCATTTTTCCTTGGAAAGTTTTACCATTGTGGTATCGCCCCAGATCAAAGAGTACCTAAAAAGGCTCGATTCTAATTGGTTCTGCTCTCTTTTCCAAGCTCTCAATTTATCCAATTGCTCACTGTTCCAATCCTCAATTTTACTTTGCATAATCTTATTGAACTTATCTTCTTTCTTGCCCAAGGCTCTCTGATAACCTTTCCACTTAATCCGATTTTGGCTTTTACTCAAAAAACGCTTTTTATCATTGTTTTGAACTGGCACCAAGTTGATATATTCAAAACTTCCATTATCTAGCTTAATTTTAAACTCAAAAGCCTCATCATCATGAAGTGCTAATACTCTTAGATCAATAATATCGTTTTTGAAATATTTTGTTAGATCCACCTCTTGATCCAAATTGTAAAATGATATGTTCCTGAAATACCTCAGTTCAGGGTTCGTTTTACCATTGAATTTCAACCTGAATAAAGGAATCTTTTTGTATTTGTGCTTATCGGTTACAAATTTGATCTTTGAATTCACTCCGTCTCCCAAATTATACTGCTGTGTTATTTTAGGGTCGTTAAAGCTCTCTTCAAGAGACTTTGGATAGTTATGTTCTCGAGATTCTGGAGGATTCTGAGGGCTCTCGTATTGTGCAATACCATAGTCCAAGGCAGTTTTGAAGTCTTCGATACTCAAGGGATTTTGTGCTTCACATCCAGCACAATTCCAAAGGTCCAATTCATATTTGTACTTACTAAAATCAATTGGGGTATTCTCATTCATGATAGCCTCTTTCTCTAGAGAATTTGGAATCTCTTCAGTCTTTGCATCCTCATAGACTTCAACTTCAGAATCAGCTAGTCGAGATAGAAGTTCCCATTCATTGGTTTTAGGCTCTAGATAATAAAAATTGGTATTGGGTAGGTCTTTGGCTCTAAAATCTACTTTAATACTCTTTTTCTTATCCAATTGCAGCTTCTTGTTCTTTTGATAAGCCCATATTTCAAACATACCCGCAGAATTGAAATACTTGTTTTCACCATTTTCCTTAACAGTCATAGGGTAATTTGAGGCCATAATTTGAGATTGATTCTTGTATTCCCGATACTGGATTTCAACTTGTCCCTTAACCAATTTTCCATTTTCATGTCGCATACAATTTGAAGGAATATGAATTAAAGTTCCATTGATCTCCAGATTATTGTCCTTTTGAGCATCTATGAATCTCTTTATTTTTTTGACCTTAATAACATCTTGTGAAACGGTTTGGGGTTCAACTAAATCAATTTCTTGTACATCAAGAACCTCAGACAAGTACTCATTGAGAAGTGAGTCATCTTGGAGAGAATCTTCGAAACTATAATCAAAAGCAGCCTCATTATTTCCAAAACCTCCTTCTCCTTGTAACTCAACATTGTCTTGTATCCTCTCTGTCTCATGGGATTCAGACGGCCAATTCTTCCAGATGAAAAAACCCACCAAGCCCACAATTGCAATACCACTGAAGAGTTTCAACCATTTCCACTTTGAACCCTTTCCAAAGCGTTTTTGGTGCTCTAAATCCATCATGTCTAATAAGGCAGTTTGTTCGATTCTTTCCATAATGTTCTTTTGGAGATCAACACTTTCCTTCAAATCAGGATCATTATTAATTTGCTCTTCGAATTGCTGAACTTCAACTTGAGTCATCTTTCCTTGAAGATACCGCTCGATCAGCTCTATAATTTCAAGTTCCTTTCTCATTTTATGAAGTTTGTAATTGTTGAACCATGTTCTTCGTCCGCTCCATACATTTGTATTTCTGCGTCTTAGCACTTGTGACACTAGAATACTTCAGTAAGCTTGCAATCTCCTTCATCGACTTCTTTTCGAGATAATAAAGCTTCAGTATTTGTTTGCACTTATCTCCGATCTGTTCAAGAACTTGGTCGATTTTTCCAAATCTGCTTTCCTTTTCTTCGTAATGTTCTTCTGTATCTGTATCTGAGTAATGAACGAGCTCATTCTTGAGTTGTGTTTTTTTCATCTCAGAACGTATGTGAGTTTTAATAAGGTTTAAAGCAATTCCGGTGATATATGTCTTGATTGTTGATGTCAATTGAAAAGAACTCTTTCTGGCATTTTCGATTAAAATCAATAAGCACTGTTGAAAGATGTCCTTCGCTTCATCCGGACATCCATATTTTTTGGCTTGGGCCAAAATAGGCTCGTAATAATCATAAAGCGCAGCAATGGCCTTTCGATCTTCTCGAGCTTTTATGAGGTTTATAATCTTTTCATCCTTCATCAATAAATGGTATTGATTTTTCTATGAATGCAATTTCTGTAAAAAGGTAACCCTAAAAATTAATTTTTAATACTTGTAGATACTTTTGCATCTTGATTTCGAACATATTGTGACCATACAAAGTCTCAGTATGAAAGAAAAATATGGACTTCTGATAATCAAACCACCTCATTGACAAAATTACATCTAGATTTGTCTCATGAAGAATACAATCACAACACTGCTGTTGTCCTTTTCGGTGCTTTTTGGCTTTAATCAGATCATTGTAACCAATAACAATTTCATTCAAATCGGTGATACTATTCAGGGATACACCACCACAACAGGAGTACCCTCTCCAGGAAGCTCAGGAGCCAATCAAGTATGGAATTTTTCATCAAATACTGCTACACCAAATAGCCCAACCATTTATGTTGATCCAATTACTACACCCTATGCCAGTCAATTTCCTAGTTCGAATCTGGCTTCAGTAATTCAGGGAACCTACAATTATGAAGAGCAATCCGGTCAAGATTGGTTATTCCTTGGCTTGCGGGGCACATCTTTTACCCCTGGCGATTACTATTTCACTTATCAACCTCCTCATTATGTTGCTCGGTTTCCTATTCAATACCAAGATACTTACACTCAGAATTATGTCAAGCATTACTTTCTACTAGGCAACACTTCAACCTACGATTCCATTGTAGCAGACTATCAAACTCAAATTGTAAGCAATGTTGATGGCTGGGGCACATTAATGACTCCATCAGGCTCTTATCAAGCTCTTCGAGAATATCGTGATGAAACAGATGTAATCACACAATTAATGTATAAAAATGGTGCAGTAATCAGCAATACAACGTACACCATCAATGTCGACTCTTACTATTGGTGGAGTGAAAATGTGACTATTAAGCATCCCATAGCGATCCACAATACCAGCAGCACTGGAACAGGTGGTAGCAGCTCATGGAACTACTATGATATTGGTTTACAAGCTCCCGTTGGAATATCGGATATTAGTGATTTCGAGATTAGTGTTTTCCCTAATCCAACTAGAGGGGAATTTTTCATCGAATCAAATTCGCCATTCGAATTAATCGTATATGATCACCTTGGGAAAACGATTCCATTTGAACGCTATGGCAAGCAATATCAAATCACAAACGAAAACCCAGGTGTTTATTTCCTAAAAATCACTACTGTAGAAGAAACTTATACCAAAAAACTAATACTGCATTAGTCAGTTGATTGGACCACGATAATTCTCGATGTTCTTTGAGTAAATTTTTCTTTAATAAAATATACTCCATTTTGGAGATTCAAAGACTGTCTACCTGGCTGAATCATTAGATTAGCAACCAGTTTACCGGTAAGATCAAGCACTTCAAAATCCATTTGCTCGTTTGTATTGTTTTGAATAAAAATAATTCCATTGCTTGGATTTGGATAAACAATAAAATCTGTTGGAGAACTTATAGATGTAATTGACGCTGGTATGATTCCTGTTTCAATTAGATTTTGATTAGAAGACAGCCCGCTTAACGTGGGAAAGAAGGAAATAAAACCACGCATTCGGTCTACTTGTTCTTTCGTAAACATAGAAGTGCAGCTATTATAGCCCATAAAGTTCTCTATCTGATCTGGCATATCGGTAGCAAATGGACTGGGGCCAATAGAGTCATTGGAACAAGTATTGACAATTGGATTGCAATTAAAACTCAAAAATGCTGGTGGGGTATCACAAACTTCGTCAAGTGAGGTATCACAGTCACCACCACAATCGTTAGCCGCGCTCAAAAAAGTATGATAAAGACCAAAAGTATGACCTACTTCATGGGTAACCGTTCTCCCATCGGAAGCTCCTGCCAACTCAATAGATCCAAAATGATTGTATCTTACAACGCTGCCGTAGGTATTCCAGGGGCCACCGTAGGTGAAATCTGTACCGGGATATTGGGCATAGCCATTAACTCCTCCAGGCAAAATATTTCGAACGACCCAAATATTGTAGTACTTATCACTTGGCCAATAACTAGCGTATTTTACATTATCAAAATCACCATATCCTGGTTCAGCATGTGGCACAAGATTCGTATCCAATCTCACAATTCCATTAGTCGGATTCCCATCAGGATCAATTTTGGCCAATACAAATTGAATGTTTGCATCGCCTAAATAGGGTGCAAATTCTTGTCTAATATTGGCTGTATCTTGGTTTTTTTTATCAAAATCTTCATTGAGTATTCTTATACCATCATATACTTGAGCATCAGAAATATCACCAATTCCAAGATAACTTACAATATGAACTACTGTCGGAATGAGAAGAGGAGGATGAGTTGTTTTATGATGCGTTTTGATATGAGATCTCAACGCTTTCAATTGTTCTTTCTCATTAAGCTCAATGTTTGTAGTAGCATTTAAGCGTTCAGGAGTCCCACAGATCGTTTGAGAATAAATGTCAATTGAAAATATGACGAAAGCGAGTAAGGTTAAACGTTTCATTTTGCAAATGAAGCGAATTCATTCATACTTTACGGAATAAATCTTTTCATATTTGCTTTTGTCAAAGATTTCCTGGTCAGTCTTGAGTATCGAAAACTCCTCGTTTCTCAACAAAACCCGACTCTTGAGGAATAGTGAGTCCACCTTGCTATAATCAGAATAACTTGGAAAGAATTCAACTTTTTCAATTGTATCTAGTTCGTCTTTGAAGATGTACTCCTGCCAAGGGCATGGCCCATCTGCACAGATATTCTTAATTATTGGAAATGCATAGATTTCTTCTTTATTAAGCAGTAAATAGTAGACTTTCGTAGTGGCTACTGAACCTACTAAAGAAACCCTCAAAACAATTGAAGAGCCAGGGAAATCATCAATTATCTCAACTTCACTGAATTCAAAAATCCAAGGTTCATTAATATAGAGTTTATAAAGCTCACTTGAATCAGCCTTTCTCACTAAATTTACAGCCACCGAGTCTAGCTTAAAAACCTTAGAATCCGACTTATCAAATTCATTTACAAAATATGCTTCAGTGGGTTTGAATACTTTTTGCCCAAAGCTTACATCCGTTAAAGTGCACGAGATTGCTAAGAGAATTAAGATTTTAATATTAGTCACCATCTAACAAAATAATTTTTGTCAATTGAGGAACTTCATCGTCATTAAAATGAAGTTCCTTAATGAAATAATGGGTATGTTTCAGAGATACTTCAAAAATAACACGTGAATCCTGAACTTTAAAATTGCCTGATTTACCTCTAAAATAATAATCATCATATTCTTTAGGATTATTAAAATAGCCTAATTTATGTTCATTCATAAGTTGTTTATGTTCTACAATAGTATCAAGAGAATGCTCAATGACAAGTGCAATTGTATCATGATTTAAGTATTTGGCTATCTCGGTTTCTTCAGAATTAAAGGCCCTATGAATTCTTTGCGAGGCTTCAGTTATCTCTTGTCCAATACCCTGAGAATATGTAAGCACGAGCACCAAGAAAAAAACTAAGCCAATATTACCTATTTTCATACACTGTGAATAACAAGAATCATTCCATATTTGCGGTTATCTAATATTGTAATAGCCTACTACCCGCTATGATCCGAGCTCGTATTTTTAATGACCTCAAAATTAGAACAAACGTGTTTTGAGTTATAGAAAATATAGTCAATGGGTATTTTAGCAAAAGGAAAAAAGGATGGATAGGTTGGGGCCAAAGATTTCCGGCTATCTATCAATCGCGTTCTATTTTTAAAATTCACAATCGAATCATCCCAAGGCACACTATTAAAGTCTCCCACTACAAAATCGACATCTTCAATGTTTTCAGTTTCCGCTAAAGCCTTAATGTGTCTATTTCTTTTCGAAAGACTTTTTAGGGAAGTTGGTGCCCTAGTATGGGCAGTCAAGAAACTATACATTCGATTATCCACAGAAAAACTACCTTTAATATTCCAAAGGCCTTCAAAATCAAAAGCTGTGCAATTAGATAATGGGTATTTTGAAAATACTGCCAAACCGAAACAATATCCTTTAGGTACTGAGAAATTATTGGGATATTCATTCTGAAGAAGACGCTCTAACCGGCCCGCCCAAATATCATCCACCTCTTGAAAAGAAATCAGGTCTGCTTCGGTTTCCTTCGCCATTTTAATAAGTTGGAGATGGTTATGGTTGTATTTCAAAACATTAAAATGAGCTATGATTCTTTCTTCTCTATTTGTGACATTACTTGAGGTATCCAACTCAGACTTTATGTTGAAATAACCTAAAGAAGAGACCAAAAATAGCGCTAGCGTCAACTTTACATTAGACTTGATCAAAGCCCAAACTGCCAGCACACTCCCAAAAAGACTTACTTGAAATAAGAAAGCCTTCAAAGTAATTGTTACAAAGAAGTTTGGCAGGGCCAATAGTAAAACATAAAATACAATATAGATCCAGGAGATAAACCTCAAGTTGAAAAGAAATGCGCGCATGATTAAATTGTTTCAGTGTTATTGATCATTAAAAATGTAAATAGTAAGGAAGCTGTTTGAAGGGTTAGTGAAGGAATCATAAAGTCAAAATCCAAATCTAATGTCCTGAAAAACTCCACCAATAACTCATTGAATATCAAGGGACCTATAATTATTGTCAATACTATGGTAACGATGTAAGATATCGCAGAAAATCTATATATAGCAAGGTCCTTGATTCTTGCTAAGAAATTGGGCTTTAGCCTCCTTATTCCTTGAACAAGGAGTAAAAAGTAATATATTAAGATAAACACCACCGGCACCAAGAAAATCATGACTAAGCCCAGCAAATCACTATCATCGGTAAAAAAAGAGGCTAGTCCGATTATATACAAACCGATTCCAAGACCAGCTGGTACTAAGTGAAACAATCCGGTGATCAGGTGACTGATAAATTGAACTCTACTCAGCGTTTTCATAATCTAGCTTTTTAATTTGATTTAATACCCAGAGTAAGGGTAATACTCCAATAACTCCAAAAGAACAATCTATTAATTGCCAAAATAAAGGTATTTCTCTGAAAGGCCCCATAATTAAAGCAAAGGGCACAACCAATATGCATGCGATAATACCAAATTTGATAACCCATACATTTTTAACAGGATCTCTTAAGGGTCCTATGAAAAGAATCGCCAAAATAATATGAGCAAAAGCCAACCAGTCAAAGCCATATGCCAAAAAAGGATGTGCATCATTCAATTCTTTGATCCCGACATAGGTAGCACCCAGCCACTTGCCCATGGCCCCAGAGGCGTCTATTAAACTTGTAAGTATGGCCAACTCCCATTCCAGAGGAATGGCTGTAATGCCGCTGATCAGTAGCGCCCCTATAAAGAACGAAATTACCGGTCTTATCTTTCTTAATTTTTGCTTTTTCATTGTGATAGATTTAAGTTGACAGCCTCATTTCCGAGACTTTGAAATTTGAAGATTCTGCGCATGATGCGCTGAAAAGACTTTTTCATCTTTGATTTGTATTCCTGACTGCAAAGACCACCTGCCTCAAATACGAACTTATGATCCTTCCAAAAGGCCCAATTGATCAGCCTGAAATACAGACTATAAGCAGCAAAAGTCAGCCTCAAAGAGCTTGAAGATCTATTAGAAATGATGTGAATAATCCTTTCAAATTGAAACCTAATATGATGCCCCTCATCCTTTAGAATATCCAAACAAATTTGCCTGAGCAACTGACAAGATGTAGCCTTGTACAAAGATTTATAGTAAGCTTGGGCATGAAGCTCAGCGATCAATACGGTTATGGTCCAGATTTCCATGCTTTGTAGAAATCTTCTTGCTTTTTTAAATGCAAAATCGAAGAGATTAAAGTTTGATTTTGGTACCTCAAGAAGATCCAAATACCGACCTAGATTGCGACCATGCTTTTGTTCTTCCTTAATAAACCATCTCATCGCATTGATGCTTTCTAAGTCTCCATTTCTCATGGCATACTTGGTCACTGCGTATATCAAGTGACTCCCGTCAGACGACTCTGCCAATTGCCAAGCCTTCACGGATTCAATGATCTTCGATGGAATTGGAGGTTCTGGTTGCGGCTTGAGCTCCCAGTTGACCCTTTGTTGCTTTAAGTTTTCACGAAAATGCTTAACCCACTCCTCTGAAGTCTTCAAATTCATATCGTCCGTTTTGATCATCAGAGTAAGAGATGTTTAAAGGTTTCCCAGAAATCCAAAAAGAAACCATTATCAGAATCCGTAAACATCATGAATTCAGCACTGGGATCACCAAAAAACGGACTTAAACGGTAGGATAATTCACAACCTATAAAAGCAAACATGATCAACCAACCTCTTATGAATAGCCTGGCTCTCTTTTTATTGGTTTCAATCTGCATGTTCTCAAACTTCTTGCCGATATAGTTATAGAAAAAGTAGAGTCCAATAAATCCAGAAACCATGAATATCAATATGTTAATCGCCTTGATCAATAGGTAATTCTTAGTTGAGATCACGAAGAAGATAGAGATTGGTGAAAAGGCAATTAGACTGACACTCATGATCACTAAGCAAATAATACTGAATTGAGCCAATTCCTTTGCTTGTTGTTTAATGCCCAATACAGCGAGAAAGAAGTACAATGTTGGAAAGCATATTGCTGAGGTCAGCAAAAAAAGTAGTGGCAATTTAACCGCAGCAAATAATCCTTGAAGAATGCTGTGATTGACACCAATAACAAAGCCAAAAGCCATCATAAAGGCCAAGCCCGACAAAGCCAATTGGGCCATGTCTTTTTTGCTTATTTTATCACTAAGACTGTTTTCAATAAAAATCTCCTTGTTTCTTATGAGATCGTTTAATAATTCTGTTTGTATCATTTTGTTCTATTTTATTATTCATCATAAATATTTCACCAGCAAAGTCACTCCAATCACCAACACTGGCATCCAGAATAAACTCAGATAATAGGCCAGTTTTTGTTTAGTACCTTTGAAAAGCAGATAGTATTGATAAAGCAATAAAACTCCGCTTTTCATGAAGAGCATTGGCCCAACAATAATCGTAGCGAACAGATAAAGTTCATG
>JALEGO010000466.1 GCA_022763165.1 Flavobacteriales bacterium | reverse complement strand
TATCCACTTGATTTCCCTGGAAACCAGGATGAACTCAAACTTGTACACAATTGGGATCTTGACACAAACTTCACTTCTATTCTCATTGATTTTGATGCATGTAAATCGGTAATCGAAAAAGGCAACGGAAAATATCAATTGAAACCGGTATTGAAAGTTCTGAATTAGTTTAATCACTTTCGTTCAAAGCTCCATTCTCAACCTTTGAGCCATGGTCAAGCTTAACCACAATCAAAAATAATAGGCACTTCGATCTACGCTAGTTGAATTCTATGGGGGGCATTTGTCTACCTTAAACTTTCATCTTATATTTGATTAAGACTATTTTGCAAGGGCAGGAATGGCACGATTTAAGCTGGCCCACAAATAACACTTTTATTCGTCTTCTTAATAATGGGGGAAATGAGATTTTTTAGCTTTTTTGCTTTGACACTATTGGCATTCTCTTTGGATGCACAAAACACATTCGAAAGATTCGACAGTACTATTGTCTTCGAATCAAGCGACACGCTTAAATTGCCTTTTGCAGGAGGCTTAAATGCTCCAGAGTTTTCTGAGTTTGACCTTAACTATGATGGAACTATGGATCTTATCATTTTTGATAGGGAAGACAATAAAATCAGGACCTTCATCAACAAAGGTAGTCTGAACAAAACGGATTATGTTCATGAACCAATTTACGAAAAAGCCTTTCCCGACACACTTAAATTCTTTGTACTTACTTACGATTTTGATGATGATGGAAAAATGGATATTTTCTCTTACTATGATAGCGGGATTGCTACATACAAGAATCAAGGCTCCGCCTCAAATGGTATTGTATTCCAGGAATTTACGGACTCCGTAATCATCTCAGACTATGGTACCCAATTCAAGAGAATTGGAATTCTTGGAACAGACATCCCAGCATTTAGCGATGTTGATAATGATGGAGACATGGACATTTTAACCTTTGAATTACAAGGCCTCCAAATGGAGTATCATCAAAACATGTCTGTAGAAACCTATGGCAATGCCGATAGCCTTATTTTTTCATTGGCAGACCCCTGTTGGGGGAAATTTGAAGAGAATTTCAACACCAATGCTGTGACTTTGAATACATTCTGCAAAGGAGGTGGAGGCCTTAGACACTCAGGGTCCTCGGTATTGGCACTTGACCTTGATGGCGACTCTGATAAAGACATGCTCTTGGGAGATCTCACCTTCAAAAACGTTACAGGGCTTATCAACGGGGGCGACTCACTTTCTTCGTTAATTGATAGCCAGGACACAAAATTTCCCGTCTATGCTGGGCAAATCAATATCTTATTTCCAGCAAATTATTACATGGATATTAACAATGACGGCATCAAAGATCTGATTGCAGCTACAAATTCTACAAACTCATCTCCTAATAAGTCTTCTGCCTGGCTCTATTTAAATAGCGGAGCAAATGATTCAGCAAACTTCAATTTCATTCAAAATGATTTCCTTCAAGAGGAAATGATTGATCTCGGAAGTGGAGCTCGTCCTGTATTTTTTGATTTCAACGCTGACGGAAAACTTGATATCATAGCCGGAAATGATGGTTATTATCAGGGCAATGGCATTTATAACTCAAGACTTGCTGTTTTGGAAAATAAGGGCAGTACAACAGATCCTGTATTTGAAATAGTTGATCAAGACTATCTAAATCTAAGTAGTCTCGGGCTCAGATCCATTCATCCAACTTTTGGTGATCTTGACGATGACGGAGATCAAGATATGATTATTGGCGAGCTCGAAGGTTTCCTTCATTACTTTGAAAACTCAGCAGGACCAAATAATCCTGTTCAATTTAGTCTCACCACAGCCAATTTTATGTCTATAGATATTGGTAGAAGCTCTACTCCTTTTCTTTATGATGTAAATGGCGATGATAAACTGGACTTGGTTGTTGGGGAAGAAAGCGGTAATGTCAATTATTTTGAAAATTTAGGAACAAAGCAAGCTCCAATGTTTAGCGCAAGCCCAACAGACAATACATTTGGCGACATAGAGGTTATGCCGGAGTGCTGCACTGGCTACACTGTCCCACATATGACGAAAAATAGCCAAAATAAGCCGATGCTATTCGTTGGAACCGAACAAGGCAATATCATAGTTTATGATAACATTGAAAACAACCTGAGTGGTACATTCACGATTATAGATACAATCCCCACAAACGGAGAATTTATCAGCGTCTCAGCTGGCAACCTATTTAATAACCTTGGAAATGACATAGTTTATGGCCAATCTACAGGAGGTTTCGCCATTCTAAAGCAAAAATCTGACTATAATTTGAGTGTTCAAGAACCAATACATAAACCATTTAGCGTTTATCCAACTTTAGTCAAGAATAACCTTCATATAAATACATCAATTCACGGCAACTTTTCCTTGAAAATGATAGATATAAGTGGAAGGGTGATATGGACTAAAAATAACATTGACATGGAAAGTGTTTTCAATATTTCGGATCACAAATCAGGAATGTACATGTTGGAAATATGGGAAGAGCAAAACATCATTCAAAGTCTTAAAATAATTAAAATCTAATATTCATGCGAAATCAAGTTATCACCTTTGCTATAGCTCTTTTTCACATGTTTGCTTACAGTCAAAGTAATTATACCAGGTTGGATCAAATAATGGTACTGGAAAAAAATGGCGACACTCTAGATTTCCCTTGGGCTGGCGGCTTAAATAATGCACAACTATCAAATATTGACCTCAATGGGGACAATATTGATGATCTTTTCATTTTTGACCGAGATGGAAATGTCATCAAGGGCTTTTCAGTAGCAGATACAGGCTTGTCAGTGTCTTATAATTATCTACCAACAATCCCTGAGGATTTCCCAACGAATATGTTGCGGTTTGCGCACCTAAGAGATTACAACTGTGATGGTCAAATGGATATCATCACAAAAGATTTATGGGCAAGTATCATTGCTTTCGTAAATGATCCATTGCCTGGTAATGCTTTCCAACAAACATTTCTGGTTAAAACTGCCGACCAATTTGGGTCTTATAACTTAGGGGTTCCAGGATCTGACATTTCTGCATTTGATGACATCAATAATGATGGATACTTTGATGTTCTTCATTTTCCAACCAGTGGTGAGGGAGTTGTAGAATATCACCTCAATAATTCTGTGAATAAATATGGCACTTGTGACAGTCTAGAATTTCTTTACCAAGAAACTTGCTGGGGCGAATTTTCAGAGGCAGCTTTAAACTGTAACATTCAACTCAACTCTACAGAGTTGTTGTGTCAAACCAAGTCAAACGATAAACCTCAGCCAAAACCTAAACTTAGACATGCTGGCTCTACATTGCTTACATTGGACTTGGACAAGGATGGAGATAAGGATCTCTTACTTGGTGACATTGGTTGTAGAACTTTGAAATCCCTCTACAACCTTGGGGACTCCAGTTTTGCTACTATGGGAGCTGTTGAACCTGCATACCCAAATTATGACGTTCCAGTCGATATTGAATACCCGGCAGCCTACTATGTTGACATCAATAATGACAATGTCAAGGACTTGGTTGTTTCTCCTAACACCGATCAACTATCGAATGCAGACACTGCTGAAAATTACCATTCTGTTTGGGCGTATATCAACACGAATAAAACGGATTCTCCATATTTCTCCTTTTATAAGGACAATTTTCTTCAAGATCAAATGATTGATGTTGGTGAAGGCGCGCATCCCGCTTTTGGAGATGTTGACAATGACGGATTAAAGGATTTGATAATTGGTAATTACAGGTATTATGACTACTCTGACACCCTACCAAACGAATCAACACTGAATTATTTCAAAAATGTTGGCTCTGCAAATAATCCCGTTTTCAGATTACAATCCAGAAATTTTTTGGGTTTAGACAGCTTGAAGCTCATTAGCTTTAAACCATCTTTTGGAGACTTGGATGATGATGGTGATGAGGATTTAATAATTGGAACAAGTGAAGGCAAACTCTTATATCTAAGGAATGAGCTAAATGAACAATTCAGTCTACAAAGTACGTTTTATATGGGCATACAAGTAGAAAGGTTTGCGACTCCTCAATTGGTGGACTTTAATCAGGATAATAAATTGGACCTCATTGTTGGAGAGCAAAAAGGCCGCATACACTATTTTGAGAATACTGGTAGCACAACAGTTCCTTCATTCAATTCCGCTCCAACAATTTTCAAATTTGGAAACATACAAGTTATGTCCGACACAAATACGGGCTATTCAGTTCCATTCCTATTTGAAGATGACAGTGCCAATTTCAACTTAGCAATAGGCTATGAAAGAGGTAAGGTACTTTTCTACGAAGATGTTTCGCTAAATAGCACATCAATATTACCAATCGATTCGTTTAATATATGGTCTTACAGAACCTCGGTTGATGGATTTGATATCAATGGAGATGGCAGAAAAGAACTTGCGATTGGCGAATACGGTGGTGGACTCAGCATCATTAACATTGGAAACAATGTCGGAATAGATGAACAAATAAAAAGAAACGAAATCAAAGTTTACCCAAATCCGACTTCTGATTTTCTAAACATCCATTCTGACATAAGCCGTGCTCATGAAATTGATATTTTTAATTTGACAGGAGCCAGGGTTATCAGTCAAAATTTCATTGGAAAAAATAGTATTATTGATATCTCTGGCTTAAGCGATGGAGTTTACATCCTAAAAACTGGAAGTCAGGCAATCAAAATAATTAAAAAATGAGGTATTTTATCTTCTTTCTAAGTTTCATTTTTGTTTTTAACTCTGGTTCAAAAGCACAGTTTAACTATGATTGGCATGACAACGTAGTTGTGCTAGACAATTTGGGCGACACTCTAGACCTCCCCTGGGCTGGAGGCTTTAATGCTCCTCAGTTCTCTAATATTGATCTCAACAGAGATGGGGTGAATGACCTTTTTGTGTTTGATCGAGATCACAATGTAATTAAAACATTTATCAAAACGGGTGGCCCAGGAGATATCAGCTATGAATATGCACCTGAATACCGAGACTCCTTTCCAACACTATCAAACTTTGTTTTATTAGCTGATTATAATTGTGATGGAGAAAAGGATATTTTCACTTTCAAACAAGGTGGGGCTGGCGTATATCGGAATGACTATTTAGCGAATGGCCAACTGTCCTTCACATTGGTGACGGATCCGTATATCAAGTATCCTTTTGGTAATTTTTTGGTTAACGCTTATGTTTCTACTGTCGATATTCCAGCAATTGAAGATATTGATGGAGATGGCGACCTAGACCTACTTTCATTCGAGATCCTTGGAAGCTATGTGGGGTATTATAGAAATATGTCAATGGAAACGTATGGCCATTGCGATAGCTTAAACTTTATAGAGGAGGCACCTTGCTGGGGAAATTTTAGAGAAGCCTTCGGAAGCAATGCATTGTCCCTTGGAGTATCCTGTCCAAATAAAGCTATTCAAGGAAACGGTAATACAAACTCCAGACATGCTGGTTCAACCTTATTAGCCTTAAATGTTGATGCAAACGATTCGGCATCATCTGGTGGCAGCAATTATGACATGGAAATCTTAATTGGTGATGTTTCTTTTTCGAATCTGTCAAGATTGATGAACGGGTGGTCGGCAGATAGCGCTGATATGGTGAGTCAGGACAGTCTATTTCCGGTTTATGATCAAACCGTTGACCTATCATTCCCAGCAGCATTCTATGTTGATATTGATGGAGATGACAATAGAGACTTAATTGCCTCCACAAATAGTGCTACCAATGCGTCTGCGCCTTCAGAGAATGTCAATAATGTATGGTATTACCAAAACATCGGAGCTGATGACAGTTGTCATGTTGCATTTCAAATGGACGATTTCTTGCAAAAAGACATGATTGAGGTTGGGTCTCATAGCGATCCTGCCTTTCTGGACTATAATGCTGACAACAAAGCAGACCTAGTCATTGGAACTTATGGTTATTTTGACACGACCTCTTCAACATATATTTCTAAGTTAACACTATATGAGAATGTCGGCACTTCTTTGAATCCATCCTTTCAATACATCACCGATGATTACGCAAATGTTTCTTCACTTGGACTTTTGAATATCACACCATGCTTTGGAGACCTTGATGGGGATGGTGATCAAGATATGATCATTGGTGACATCAATGGTCAGGTGCATTTTTATGAAAATCTTGCGGGCTCCTCCTCCACGGCAAATTTTGTGCTTAGCAGCGCTGTCTACAAAGGAATTGACGTTGGATCAAACGCAAACCCAACTTTGTATGATTTAAACAATGACAACCTTATTGATTTGATTATTGGCGAAGAAAACGGGACACTGAAATATTTCGAAAACATCGGAACCTCATCAGTACCAGACTTCAGTTCTACTGCCACAAATACCAATTTAGGAGGAATCAAGGTAGGACAATTCACCGGAACTGGTCATTCAGCGCCTGTCTTCGTAAAAGACAATGGCGTAACAATACTTTATCTTGGTGACACGCATGGATATCTTCATAAATATGGCAACATAGACAATAATCTTCAAGGTAATTTTTTACATATGGATTCCGTTCAGCTCAATTCAGGACGAATTGGTCCAGCTGTTGGAAAGTTATTTGGGAATAATAATGACGCCCTAATCTATGGAGAAGCTCCAGGTGGTCTTGGTTTCTTAAAGGACAATTCACCTGTCTTCACAAACCACTCAGCACAGCAAAGTCAACACATTCAAGTGTTTCCAAACCCTGCCAGTCATGAACTATATATCAAATTGGAAAAACCACTTACAAATATTCGACTTATCGACATTCTTGGCAAAACACTTTTTGTAGAAACGCAACGATTCGAAAATTTCGCTATTCTTGACGTTGGTAGTTTGAACAATGGTTCGTACATTCTTGAAGTGAATGAGCAACATAGACAAATTATCCAAGTTGATAAAAGACAATGATTGTAAGATTTTACACAATAATTCTCTAATTATTCGTTCTCTCTACATAAACACTTAATAAAAGTCCATAAATTAGTACTATCTATGAAAAGCTGCCTTAAGATAGCTATAGTACTGCTTATTTTCTGCAGTAATGCTGCAGCTCAAGTTAGCATCGGGCAATGGAGAGATCACCTTCCGTTTTCCGAAGCAATTGGAGTAGCTGCTTCTGAAACTAAAATATATTGTGCCACACCGCTGGCCATATTTTATCTTGATCGTGAAGACAATTCCCTCAACAGGATCACAAAAGTTCAAGGTTTATCTGATATAGACATTAGTTATATTGCTTATCATGAAGGCCAAAAACTACTTTTTGTTGGATACGTCAATGGTAATATAGACCTCATAACCGACAACAACGAAATCTTAAATTTTGCTGACATTAAAAGAAGCTCCATTACGGCTAGCAAGAGCATTAATGAAGTCATTTTCGTTGATGACATGGCATATTTATCTTGTGGGTATGGGATATCCATTTTTGACCTCAAGAAAAGAGAATTTGCAGACTC
>JALEGO010000465.1 GCA_022763165.1 Flavobacteriales bacterium | reverse complement strand
CAAATTAAAGGAGTCCATTGCTTATCTTGACGGTTCAAGGGACTCTGTTGATTGTATTCTTTTAGATCTCACCTTGCCAGATGCAAAGCGTTTAGATGGACTAAGGACAATTTCTAAGCAATTTCCAGACATTCCTGTAATCATTATGACTGGTGGAGACGAGGAGAAATTGGCTTTGGGCGCTATTCAATTGGGTGCTGAAGATTATCTCATTAAAGGCGAGTTCCGACATAATCTGCTGGAAAAAGCAATTCTATACTCGGTAGAAAGAAAAAAAAAGAAGGCCATTATCTTGAATGCAGAGCGGAAAATGCAAATGATTCTCCGAAACATTAATGAAGTACTGATACTCCTAAATTCTGAATTAGTCATTGATTGGATTAGTCCATCTGTGAGCCAGTTATTTGATCTTCAAGATGAGTTTCTATTTGGTAAGCATATCAATTCTATCTTACCGAATTTGGCACCGGAAAATTTGGAACAAGGGACTTTGAGTTCAGTAAGTATACCGAATAAGTCACTTTGGGTTGATATCAACTGTTCGGCCATTGAAGATGGCGCTTACGTATTAAAATTGAGAAATATTACACAAAGGAAACTTGTTGAAAGGGAGCTAAGCCTTAATCAAATAAAAAATATTTCCAATGTTTTAGATAGTTATGAGCAAGAAAAAGAAAAGATGGCTCATGATTTACACGACAGCCTTGGACAATTTGTCTCAGTAATTAAACTATATCTTTTAAACAGCAATGTTGAAAAGGCGCTTTCCAAAGATCTTTATGAACGAGTTACAAAAATTATAGAAGGGCTGGAATCAGAATACAGGTTCATCGTAAATAACCTTCACATTCCTGTTTTCGATGGTATTAAATTTGATTCTATTTTAAACCAATTCTTTAGAGAATTAGAAAATTATAAAAGCATTGAGATTAATTGTGAATGGATTTCCTATTCTCAGAATGATAAAACTTTAGAACTCAATCTTTATAGAATATTACAAGAATTGATCTTTTTCTCATTAAAAAGAGAAAAAAGCACTGCTATTGATGTTCAAGTTTACCAAGAAAATAAAAGTCAAATATTCAAACTGGTCAATAACGGAAAGAGATTAAACTTAAGTAAGCCGGAAGAAAAGAGACGATTACAATCCACACTTTCCAAAGTCTCATTGATTAACGGGGATCTGTCCTTACCTCTCAGTAATGATGAAAAAAATACTTATCTATTAAGGATTCCGTTGGAGCAAAAATTTGACTTAACATTTATTGAGTAATAAATTTCCGAAATCGTTCTAAATCATCAACATTAATCCAACCCATACCCAATTCCAAAAGCATTTTCCACAAATCTTCATCCTCAGGAGTGGCCCAAAAACGACCAGTGAGATTATGTTTTTTAAGTAAAGGAATAACCTGCTTTATTCTTTCTTTGTCTTCTTCTGTCAACTTAGTTTTGCGACCAAAATTGGACTTAAAACTTGCACTTGCAGTTGCTGCAAATTCCAACTCATTTGCTGAGTAACTCTTTAACTCAAATAAATTCGCATCTAGAAAAAAAAGATTACTATTATCCTTAAACAAGCTGTCAGGCCTTCTTCTTCCCGAAAGAACTATTTTCAACGGAGCCCATTCATCACTTCCTCTTATAGCAATGAAAGCTTTGTATGGCAAAATTACCTGTTTAAGCAATGGATAAACCTTGTTTGGATCTCCCTTTATATCAATCATCAACTGCAAAACAGTACTGTCGTTAAATATTTTCCCTTGTCCATTTTGAATCCTTTGCTTCAAAGGAGATAAATACAGTTCTTCCAGAGTTTTGTGGAATGGTGCATTCCACGATCTGTGTGATACTTTGAGTTGCTTTCCTACTTTGTGAACATCAACCTCTATGCTCGAAAATCCGAAGGAAAGGGCATCATCTAATGGATTCTTATGTAAATAGTCATTATGAGCGTGTCCATGCTTTGATACTTGACCATAGGCAAAAGAGAAAAAACAAAGCCCAATAATTGGACATATGAGCCTAACATTCATTCGGCAAATATAATATTGGAACTCGAAATTTATGGCAAGATAACTTTGTGAGTTTCTTGTATCTGATCGTTGGTTATTGAGATAAAATATGTTCCTGAGCTAAGCGATTCGTTCCCAATTTCGATGCGACTCGTATTGACCTGAGAATGACTTAAAATCATCTGTCCATTCATGTTTAGCAGTCTTAAATCATATGGAAGGGAAATACCTGAAACCTCGGCCACAAATTGGTTTAGTAATCTGCTATAGTACACCCTTGTCATTTTGTTTTCAAAAACATCATTTATGCTTGTACTAGCTGGGTTCTTGATATAGACATTTTTACTTACAGTATCATCACAATCGGGACTTGAAGCTACCAGGGTTACCAAGTACAAACCTGTATCTGAATATTGATAGGATGGATCGACTGCATAAAAGGCGGATCCATCCCCAAAATCCCAATGTGTAGATGTTGCTCCTATCGAAGTATTTGTAAAATCAACAATAGCACCTCCTGAAATTAGTTCAATAGTATCTTGACTCACATTAAAATCGGCTGTGACAGTAGCTAATGCCTGAACCGTTACTGCTTTTTGAGATGTACAACCATTTTGATCAGTAGCCGTTACCGTGAATGTTCCTGAAGCCAGAGAATCAGCAACAAGCCCTTGTGCACCATTTGACCATGTATAAGTTAAGGGTAAGGTCCCTCCTATCGAACTTGCTATGATAAGGCCATCTGACAAACCATCACAACCTATATGGTCAATTGAATCAACAGAAATCAGCAGTGGTAATGGTTCAGAAACACTCAAGTTCATGAGAGTATCCATACAGCCCAAGACATCAGTAACCGTTACGGAATACGTTCCGGAAGACAAGGAAGAAAGATTTTGAGAAGATCCTCCATTCGACCAATTGAAAGTATATGGTGAAGTATTACCTATAGCAACCAAAGAAATCGCACCAGAGTTATCATTCGCACACTGTAGGTTGATTAAAGAATCCAACGAAATATTAATCGAGCCTGGATCTTCAATTATAAAAGAATCCACACTCAAGCATTGATTATCATCAGTTACGGACAAGGAATAAGTTCCGCTATTCAAATCAAATAGTGAATCGGCAGTACTTCCATTGGACCACAAGAGATTCAGCACTCCAGTGCCTCCACTGGCAACAATATGCATCGAAGCATTACTGGCATTATCGCATGATGGTTTTGAACCTCCAAGCGAATCAATGACTAATAAAGCTGGTTCATCAATAAAAATGCTATCATTTACATTATTACAACCTAACTGAGCACTCTGAATATCAACAAAGTACCATCCCGGAGACAAATTAACAACTGTGTCAGTTGTAGTCAGCTGATTTACATTATGAACTATTCCCTGACTATTCGAAATGGTTAAATCCCAAGGACCCCAACCATTTCCATCAATTTGAAGCGATCCATTATTCGATCCAAAACAGGATATATTTTCCGCCTGTATTGAGTCTTGTCGACCAATGTGTAAAACAAACCTTGGCGCAGTAGTCGTATCGTCCAGATGAAAATCATATCCGAAGGGCATGTTACGCAAGTCAAAGAGCGAATCTAAATGAAGGTCTTCAATAAAGAAACAGGCCTCATTTGCAATATTGTGTAAATCATTTGAATTCAAATTAAAAGTCCCCTGGATGCCAGTGCTTACTCTCAATGGAATTTCATAAGACAAATGTAAGCCAGGAATAGCGTTAACGACCATGTCCGCAGTATCAATGAGCGAAGCAATGTAAGGAACATTCGGATCAAGACTTTGTAATTTATGCGCATCAAAGGAAGGATCAAACCCTAGACTTGCACTTGGATTAAATTGGATAATGGTTT
>JALEGO010000464.1 GCA_022763165.1 Flavobacteriales bacterium | reverse complement strand
GTATTAAAAGTCGATTTATAGTCAATTTGGAATAAATATCGCCAAATATACTGCATATTTGGTAATTGATGTTACATAAATAGATGATTTAAACTTATGGTCGAAGCTTTAAAAATAGGTCTTGTTCAAACTGCTGTGTTGTGGAATGAGGATGAGAAAAACCTTATCAATTACAATGAGTTGTTGGATGAGAGTTCACAGAAAGCTGATATTTATGTTTTACCCGAAATGTTCAACACTGGGTTTAATATGAATCCAGAAAACATAGCGCAAAGCATGGATGGGCCAGCAATAGCATGGTTATCGAAACAAGCAAAAAATAGAGATGCTTTGTTCGTAGCAAGCGTCATTATTAAGGATCATTCAATACGCAACAGATTAGTTTACGCTTTTCCTGATGGAAGTATTAGTACTTATGATAAACGCCATTTGTTTTCTATGGCAGGTGAACATGAGAAGTATAGTCCTGGTTCGGATCGCATAGAGGTGTCTTTTAAAGGTTGGAAAATATGTGGTTTGATTTGCTACGATTTGAGGTTTCCGGTTTTTTCAAGAAACTCAGTGAAGCAGATTAATGGAAAGGAAGTGTATGGTTATGATTTATTGATTTATGTTGCAAATTGGCCATCTCCAAGACGATCTGCCTGGTGTACCTTGCTGGAAGCTAGGGCCCATGAAAATCAGAGTTTTGTGTGTGGTGTCAATCGTGTAGGCGAAGACGAGAATGGATTCAACTATTCGGGGGATTCCAGTGTTATTGGCCCGAAAGGCGAAATACTGGGTGCTTTGAAAGATGAGTCCGGTATTTTGTACGTTGAAATAAAGAAGAAAGAACTCAAAGATTTAAGGGAAAAGTTCCCGATTTTGAGGGATGCGGACCGATTTGAATTACTAGGATAACTACTTTTTATTTTTAGACTTTGGCTGTTTGAAATAAACAACAGCAAAATCCTTTGCTCTTAGCGGGTTGTAATGAAAATCTTGTACGTAAGATTTTAATAAAACATATTTTTCTTCATAGTAAAGAACAATAACAGGAGCTTCCTCTATCAAAACCTTTTCCGCAGCAAGAAAAGCATCGAATCTCTCTTTTTGATCCCTCGAGGAAACGGCTTTTTCATAAAGTTGATCAAATTCTTCATTAATGAATCTAGTGGTGTTTGGATAAGACTCTTGTGTTGGATCTTTGGGGACATTTTTGCCATAGAAGAGGCTAAGAAAGCTTTGTGGGTCAGGGTAATCAGCGATCCATCCGCTTCTAAAAACATCGCCATCTCCATTTTTCTCAGATTCTAACCTTTCGGAAAGTGAAACGATATCAAGATCAATGTTATCAATGCCTAAGTTTTGTTTCCACTGTTTGAGAATTTCAAGAACTACCCTTACATTTTTGGCTCCTGTATTCACTTTTAGCGTTATTCTAGGAGCATCCTGTCCATTTGGGTAACCTGCTTCTTTAAGAAGTTTTTTAGCCTTCTCTATATCATAATTATAACCAACTAAGGAGCTGTTCTCATAGCCTTTAAAGGATGGGGGGCATATGCCATTAATTCCTGGACCAAAGGCTTCTCCTTTAAGAATGTCATTTACAATTTTATCACGATCGATGGCATAATTTAAGGCTTGTCTTACCTTTTTCTTTTGTAAGAATTTTGAATTGAGATTTAAAGAATAAAATTGAGTAGACATTTCTGGAGCTCTATCCAAAAGAAATAAAGGAGGATCCATTTGAAAGTTTGCAATTTGTTCTTCAACAATATTTTTTATGGATTCAGTTGGAAGTCCAAAAACGATATTGAGTTCGTTGTTTTGGAAAGCCTGAAGTTCTGCTTTTTTTGAGCCTACAACTAAGAATTTCAAGGTGTCCAAAAAAGGCAAATCATTTCCGTACTCATCTTTTCGGTAATAATCTTCATTTTTTAGGAGGACTACACTGTTCTTTCGGATTTTCTGACCGGATGAAATGCGAAAAGCTCCAGTTCCAATTGGGAAATCAGCACCCATCGCTTCAAAGGCAATCTCAGAGTAAATTGCTAGAGATGGCATGGACAGAATATGGAGAAATGAATAATCTGGAGATGAAAGTTCTATCTCAACTACGTAATTGCTAATAACTCTTAAACCTTCAATGTCTCCTCCAGAATCATTGGTCTTAGTGTTTTCATAATATTCATCAGCACCTTTAATCTTGTTCCGCAAAGCGATGTCATAAATCTTGTTTTTGGAATCAGCTGTACACGCCTTTTTAATGGAGAAAATGACATCATTTGCAGTCATTTCTCTGCTTTTTTGATTGAAGCATTGAGCATCATGAAATAATACTCCTTTCTTTAAATAAAATCTGTAAGTCGTTCCTTTTTCATCAATTTCCCATTTTTCTGCCAATCCTGGCAGCAAGTCCAAAGTTTTAGGATCAAGTTTAACAAGGCATTCAAAAATTTGGGAAACTACGTTATAACTGTTTACATCTATTGCCGAAAGTGGATGAAAAGATTGAATTTTCTCAGATAGACCAATTCGAAAAGTGCCTCCATAGACTTTCTCCTTTTTGTTGTCGATATTCGCATCACCTTGATTCGAAGGATTCTCGCATCCCGATGTTATCAAAAGCAATACCATAAGTGTCATTGCAAAGGCTCTCATTGACCAATTCATGTTAAGATGAATAACAAGGTTATAAATCTTTAATTATATGACAAAATTATGAGGTGCAAATTTATTGCCTATTGTCCTTTGGAATGGTTTTTGAAAGTTTACATGCGTTCATAAGTATTCTGTAAAAACAACCATTTAATTTTGATATGTTAAAATCAAATTTTAATATTGCTCATTGTGAAGCACAGGGCTTCACTAAAATTAATATATTTGCTTTGAAACTGTCTATGCGTATGTTACATAGGTTTCTGATAGGTCTAACGTTGATACTTGGGTTTTCCACATCCTTTGCTGGGACCATTATTTTGGAAGGAAACTACCAAGGAAAGAATATTTATGTTCAGAATCCATTCTCTGGAACGGGAGTTGGTTTCTGTACATTTGAAGTTAAGGTTAACGGAAATGTGACCACTGATGAAATTAACTCTAGTGCATTTGAAATCGATCTAGCAAATTTCCAGTTGAGCCTTGGTGAAAAAGTTGTTGTGGTTATCAAGCACAGAGATGATTGTAAACCAAAGGTCTTGAATCCTGAGGTATTAAAACCAAGAAGTACTTTTAATACTACCGAGATCTCAATTTCTGGAGACGGAATTCTAAAATGGAAGACCAAAGATGAATCAGGAAAATTACCTTATGTTATTGAACAGTTTAGATGGAATAAGTGGATTAAGGTTGGTGAGACAGAAGGTGCTGGTGGTGCAGGGCCAAACGATTATTCATTCCAGATAACTCCTCATTCAGGAGAAAATTTGTTTAGAGTAAAACAAGTTGATTATACTGGAAAGCCTAGGTATTCTAAATCAGTAAGGTTTGCTTCTAGTTCATCTGAAGTTGCCTTTAGCCCGGTTAAGGTTAACAAAGAGTTAGAGTTTACTGCAGAGACAATGTTTGAAATTTACGACAGTTATGGAAACATTGTGAAAAAGGGATATGCTAATAAGGTTGATTGCACTAATCTAAAGCGAGGTATATATTATTTGAACTATGATAACAACACCGAGAAGTTTGTTAAGAAGTAGTTCTAATCACTAATAAAGAATTCGCCTCCTGAATTTCAGGGGGTTTTTTTATGCTTAAAAAAATAGAACATATTGGAATAGCTGTTGATTCTGTAGAGGGATTAAATGGGTTATTTGAGAAACTTTTAGGTACAGAGGTCTATAAGGAGGAAGTAGTGCAGGAGCAAGGCGTAAATACCTCTTTTCTTAAGGTTGGTGAGAGCAAAATTGAGTTGTTGGAAGGTATAGATGACAACGATGACAATGTCATCAAAAAATATCTTCAAAAAAAGGGCCCAGGTATACATCACATTGCATTTGAAGTTGATAGCATTGAGGATGAAGTTGCAAGATTAAAGCAGCTTGGATTCATCTTTATCAATGAAGAACCCAAAAAAGGAGCCGACAATAAAAAAATTGTTTTTATTCATCCAAAATCGACAAATGGTATACTTGTGGAGCTGTGCGAAGACCTTAGCCCAAACTCTGAATGAATTGTCCTATATCTTCTCTTAGATGATGTGCGTTGATGTTTAAGCTTCTTGCTCCCTCAACATGCTGAAGGGAGTCATCAATAAACAAAGTTTCCTCCGGATTAAGATTATGTTCCTCCAAAATAATTTCAAAAGATTCTTTATTGGGTTTGCGAAGTCCGATCTCATGCGAGAGATACACCTGATTGAAAAGTGCGTCCATGCTAGCTAAATCATTCTCACGTTTTATAATCTGAGAGTAGGCTTGAAAATGAATGGCGTTTGTGTTACTTAATAAAAAGGTTTTGTATGATCCTTTCATTTTTTCCAATAATTCAACCCTATGTGGCGGAAGGTCTAACAGCATTGCATTCCAGGCGTGTTTGATCTCTTCATCTTCCAAATGTGCGTCTAGAAGGTCATTAATACCAGAATAAAACTGTTCAGCATTTATTTTTCCTGTTTCTAAATGGTCAAATAAGTCTGACTGCATAGCTTGAGAATACTGAGTGGAAAAAGAATTTATCCCAAGTTTTTCAAATGCCTGTATAGTCGCATCATAATCGATATTCAGTAAAACTCCCCCTAAATCGAAAATGATATTTACAATCTTTTTGCCTTCGTAATTCATGAGTCAAATATAGAAGAACCCTTTTATCCTTTTAAAATTATACCTAATTATTTTGGATTTTATCGTTCCTAGGAATACTTTTGCCTCCCTTGATTTTATTCAAGCGGGCCCATAGCTCAGCTGGTTAGAGCACCTGACTCATAATCAGGGGGTCCTAGGTTCGAGCCCTAGTGGGCCCACTAAAGCACTTACAGTTTGTAGGTGCTTTTTTTATATCAGTAGTTTAAATTCTCTTGATTTTATGTTTTCCTTACTTTTGGTTGGAGCCCTTCAAATGAAACATTATTTAATCTTAGTATCATTAGTTCTTTTCTCATTTACAATTCTGTCTTCGACAATCGATAGTATCGATTCTAGATTCTTGTTTCTTGTGAATAATGATTTCCCTGCAGCGGAGCAATATCTAGATTCCTTTCAAAAAGCGTATGCTGAAGATCCTGAATTGCAAGCACTTGCATTGAGGAATAGCACCCTAATCCATTTCAAGAAAGGGCAACTCGATCAAGTGGGTATTCATATCAATAGAATTGATAAGATTTTAAAGGATAATAATATACAAGATCCAAATCACTTGATTGCAAGATTGTCGGCCAGAAATGCGAATAATCAGAACAGACGGAAGGAAGCCTTGGAAATATATACAGATCCAGACATTGACTTTAGTAAGTCACCTAAACATGTTCAAGTTGAGTTTTTGTTGCAAACAGCCTATACATACAGAGTCATGTCATCACCTGATTCCGCTTTAAAGTACCTGGAAAAGGCCAGGCTCATTTTTAATGACTATAGAAATGAAATGTTGCTGGGAGATTATTACTTCCACATGATGAGCTGGTATAAAGACCGATCCGATTTTGAATTCGCATTGTTATTTTGTGATAGTGCTGAAAATTGTTATAAATCAATTCTTTATAAAGGAAGGCTTGCTTTAGTTAACGTTGCAAGATCCAATATACTTCTTGTGAAGAACGAATCTCTATTAGCTAGAAGGATTCTTTTGAAATCTATTCAGTTTTATGAAGAAATTGGTGATAAAAGAAGGTTCTTAAGAACAAAGATGTCTTTGGCCTCTTCATATTCAGAAGAGAGTCAAATCGATACTGTAATAACCATTTATGAGTCTATAGTTCCTGAATTTCGATCTATTAGTGACTATGCTTCAATGATTTTAGCATTAGATAATCTTGGCCTTAAATTATTGCAAAAAGGGGATTATGAGAAGGCTAAATACTTTTTCAAGGAAGCAATTAGAAATGCAAATAATTACGATATGCCGCTTTATTTGTTGAGAGCACAGTTGGATTTATCTGAGTGTCTCATTTTGATGAGGCAGTCAACCGAAGCGATATCTCTTCTAGAAAGTATTAAAACTGATATTAACTCACTGAAGTCACATCATATGTTGAGTTTTTACTATCAACTGGTTTATAGAGCTCACGAACTAAATGGCAATTACCAGAAGGCTTTTGAATCAATTAAGTTATTTAAAGCTTATGAGGATTCATTGAACGAAAAGTCCAATTCGAATCGCGTAAGGGAGATGGAAGCAAAAATGAAAGTCAACCAAGAGAGGGAAGACAAGTTAAAAGCTGAAAACGACCTGCAAGCCAAAGAAATTCAGAATTCTAAGTACAAGATTACACTTATATCTGCGGTCTCTTTTGTGATAATTGTGCTCATTGGGGCTTATGTAATTATTCAAAAACTACGATCTAGAAATGCTAAAATGAAATTCGAACAGGAATCCTTAAATATGAGGATCGCACAATTTCGGAAGGGATTGGTTGATAAGCTCAATATCATCAAGCAATTGAAAATTGAAATGGAAAG
>JALEGO010000463.1 GCA_022763165.1 Flavobacteriales bacterium | reverse complement strand
GTGGGTACCAATACTAAATCCAGAGTTATCAGAAGTTCCAATAAAGTCTAAGGTGTCACTTATATTAGAATTTCCCCCAAATTGGAATCCAATATCTGTTGAGAGATACTCCACCCAATTGGGAGTTGAAGGTGTTCCATGATTAAAATATAATCCAGAATCACCATCCGTTTGGTAAACAATAAGCCCAACGGCAGGGTTGCTTATTGCTGCACGTTGTACTTGAGTCATTCTTGGAACTAAAATGCCTCCAGTAGTGGATTTTATTTCAAGCATAGCTGAGCCATCAGGTGCTGAGCCATCGGAGCTTATACTCACGGCTTGTCCAAAACCCGAAGTTGAGAAAAGACAAAACGCAATAAAGGAAAGTATACTTTTATTCATAGGCTAAGTATTAATACGTACATTCCTTCAATTTGTTTCAATTATTTCTTATTCAGCAGCTTATGATATAGTATCGTTTAAATCCAGGGTCATGCCTCAATTCTGTAAAAATTCATAACTTGAAGCAAAATCGAAATGCGTTTATCTTTCTTATTATTATTGATTATTTCTTTAGAGGCTCAAGCACAATGGAGTGTAGGATATTTTGCTCCCTATGTCGTGAATCCTGGAATCAAGATTGGTTATGAAAGTCAGGTGAAGTCAACCGCAGAAGATACTTCAATAGCTAATCGATCCTATCATATCAAAATTGGAATGGGGTATTTTGAGAAGAGATACGATTATGGTGGTTATTATTTTGGTGTAACTCCGGGTATTCGATTCAATAACATTAATAAGAAGTCATATTCAATGGTTGGCGTGAGTCTTGCCTACCTAGGAGAAAATTTAATCACTTCCCAAACGATTAATTTAGCAGGAGAAACTGTCGGTACGGAATCAGATTATTATCATAATGTTTATACAGGTTTAGACCTAAGATTAGGGAAAAATCTGACAGATAAGATTGGTATTTTCTTAAACCTTTCTGGTGGCTACAGACTTGGTCAAAGTGAAAATGTTTTCTTGGTATTTTTTGAACCTGGTATCAATTTAAATCTTTAGAATGAAGAGAGAAGATTTCATCAAACGATGCGCTTTAATGGGCTTAGGAAGTACCTTGTTGCCTACTTTCCTCAGTTCTTGCAAAAAGGAAGATAGCGAAGATATCGTTCTAAACTTTTCTGGAAAAGTCATCATAATTGGAGCTGGTGCTGCTGGTCTTATGGCAGGATATACTTTAGCTCGATATGGAATAGATTTCGAAATATTAGAAGCATCTTCGATCTTTGGCGGGCGTGTAAGAAAGAATGCCACTTTGGCAGATTTCCCAATTGATATCGGGGCTGAATGGATTCACACTAAACCAAATGTTTTTGCTGACCTAGTAGACAATGAAGAAATAAAGGAAACCATAGATTTAATCTCGTATCGTCCAAAAGAGGTTAAGACGTGGAGAGGAGGTAAACTTCGAAACCTTAATGTTGCACAATTTTTTTATAAAGAATATAAGTTTAAAAGTTCTACATGGTTCGATTTTTTCGACCAATTTATAGTCCCTTCGATTCAAGATAAAATTAAGTATAATAAGGTCGTTACTGAGATTAATTATGAATCAACAGAAATTCTTGTTAGGACCAGTGATGGTGATGAATTTTTAGGAGATAAAATCATTACAACCGTTCCGATAAAGATATTGCAATCTGGAGACATTAATTTTGTACCAGCTTTACCCGAATCAAAAGTAAGCGTCCTAAACAAGATGGTCATTCCTCCTGGCATTAAAGTCTTTATAAAATTCAAGGAGCGCTTTTATCCGGATCTTCTTTCTGTAGGAGGATTACTCATTACCGATGTGGAGGAGCCAGCACTTTATTATGATGCAGCGTTCAAAAAAGATAGCCAAGACAATATTCTGGGTCTCTTTTGGGTCGCGGATAAGGCGAAAAAACTCACAGAATTAAGTGATGAGGAAATTATTCAAGAAGTGCTAAAGGAGTTAGATGAAATTTTCGAGGGCAAGGCCACTGAAAATTACATGGAGCATATCATCCAAAATTGGTCAAAAGAACCTTTTATTCAAGGATCTTATAGCCACTACGGCTCAGAGGCACAGGATTACATCTCAACTTTATCAGAACCCATTCAGGAAAAGGTATACTTTGCTGGGGAAGCATTAAATGCATCTGAGTGGTCGACAGTTCATGGCGCAGGTTTCAGCGGTGTGGAACAAGCCAAAGTTATTCTTGAAGGATCCTGATTCAGTAAGGAAACAATTCTTCATAGGTCATCACTTGTGTAAGACTTACCCTTTTACGAATGTGCTTTCTTTCAAGTTCATCAATTTTATGCAATCCAGTAGCAGAAACCAGTTCAAAAAAGCTGTGAATCGTTTCTTTATGATAGTTTGCTACACGCTTTCCCTTATGCTCCACGTCCAAACCTCTCATTAAAGAAGCGTTTTGAGTAGCGACTCCCACTGGGCAAGTGTTTTTGTTGCACTCCAAGGCCTGGATACATCCAAGTGCCAGCATCATGGCTCTCGCACTGTTGCAACCATCGGCTCCCAATGCAATGGCCTTGGCAACGTGAAATCCAGTTGTGATTTTTCCAGAAGCAATCAATTTAATGTGCTCCTTCAGTTTGTATTTAACCAATAGATTATACGCCAAACAGAGTCCATCCTCATAAGGTGTTCCTATTCTATCCGAGAATTCCACTGGCGCAGCACCTGTACCACCTTCACCTCCGTCAATAGTAATAAAATCGGGAAAAATCTTTAATTCAGACATGCTTTTACAGATTTCCTCAAATTCATTCGCACTACCAATACAAAGCTTGAAACCTATTGGCTTACCATCTGAAAGTTCTCTTAAATTTTGGATAAACAGCACCAGACCCTTAAAATCCGAGAAAGCAGTATGTCTTGGAGGAGAGTGAACATCAGTATACGGTTCTATACCTCTAATTTCTGCTATTTCTGGTGTATTCTTTTTTGCAGGCAAGATACCTCCATGTCCAGGTTTCGCTCCTTGAGAGAGTTTAAGTTCTATCATCTTGACCGATGGACGACTTGCATTTGTTTTGAATTTATTTTCATCAAAAAATCCATCCTTATTCCTACACCCAAAATACCCTGTTCCGATTTGCCAGATGAGATCTCCACCATGTTTCAAATGATATGGGCTTATACCTCCCTCTCCCGTATTGTGTGCGAAGCCCCCCATCTTGGATCCTAGATTTAAAGCTTCCACTGCATTTTTACTTAAAGAACCATAGCTCATTGCGG
>JALEGO010000049.1 GCA_022763165.1 Flavobacteriales bacterium | reverse complement strand
TGGTAGATATGATGATTTGACAGGGATTTTTGGACTTAAGGACGTTTCTGGAGTTGGAGTCTCTTTTGGAGCAGACAGAATTTATGATTTGATGCTTCAAAGAGAAATATTCGAAAAAGTAGGATTAGAGAATGCAAAGATTCTTTTCTTAAACTTAGGAGATCAAGAGGTTCGTGTAGCTTTGAAGTACATTACTGAACTTAGGACAAAAGGCTTTGCGGCAGAGTTGTATCCTGATCCCTCAAAATTTGCCAAACAAATGAAATTCGCAGATAAGTGCGGATTTGAATATGTTGGAATTGTTGGTGATAGGGAATTGGAAAATGGAACGATATCACTGAAGAACATGATCACGGGTAATCAGGAGACCTTAACAAATGAGGACCTAATAAAAGTGCTAGGTCATGAGAATTAATGAATTTGTTGTTGACACTAACTATTTGAGTCTAGAGGAAATCTTGTCCTGGGAAGATTTGCCCAAGAAACTGTCCATAAGCAGTGAAGTAGAGCAAAAAATATCCGATTGTCACAAATATTTGCAAACTAAAATATCGAATTCAGAAGAAGTTTATTACGGCATCAATACGGGTTTTGGAGCCCTGTGTGATCAGAAGATAGCTGAATCCGATCTCGAACAACTTCAAAAAAAACTTATTCTATCACATTGCTGCGGAGTAGGCGAGCCGGTTGATGTTGTGATTGTAAAATGGATGCTGCTGCTCAAAATAATTTCCTTATCTAAAGGGCATTCTGGTGTTAAGTTGGATACGGTCAATTTATTGCTGGCGTTTTATAATTTAGAAATTATACCGGAGGTTTTTGAAAAAGGATCCTTGGGTGCTTCTGGGGATCTTGCTCCCTTAGCGCATATGTCTTTACCGCTGCTAGGTTTGGGACATGTATATTTTAAAGGTCAAAGAAGGTCTTGTAAAGAGGTTTTGAATGAACTTAATTTAGAGCCCATAAAACTCTCCGCTAAAGAGGGCTTGGCTCTCCTTAATGGCACTCAATTTATGTTGGCCCATGCTGTCTATGCTGCCAGATCAGTAAATCGAATCCTAAATTGGGCTGTGGTTACTTCCGCAATGTCCATTGATGCATATTCGGCTAAAATTGAACCACTTCACCCATTGATACATAAGGTAAGGCATCAAAGAGGACAAATACTTATTGCTAAGGCATTGAAAAAGCTATTGGATGGAAGTGCTATAAGCGAAATGGATAAGCCTCAGGTTCAAGATCCGTATTCCTTCCGCTGTATACCTCAAGTTTTAGGTGCAGCATCTGATGGTATTCGATATTTCAATGAGACAGTTGATCGGGAGTTAAATGCAGTAACAGATAACCCAATAATCTTCCCTGAGGAAGATGTCATTTTATCCGGAGGTAACTTTCATGGTGAGCCGCTTGCGATGGTTTTGGATCATTTAGCAATAGTTTTGTCTGAGATTGGAAGTATTTCTGAGCGCAGGATTTATAGAATGTTAAGCGGACAAAGAGGTTTACCAAAATTTTTGGTGAACGAATCAGGCTTAAACTCTGGTTTCATGATTCCTCAATACACCGCTGCGGCTTTGGTAAATCAGAACAAGCAACTCAGTAGTCCAAATGTCGTTGATTCCATTGAGTCTTCCAATGGACAAGAAGATCATGTTAGTATGGGGGCAAATGCGGCTTTAAAAGTGGTTCAGATTATTAAGAATGTTGAAAATATCATTGGGATTGAATTGCTATGTGCCACACAGGCCTTAGATTTTCGAAATGACATTACTACATCACCTTCACTTAAGGCCATATATAAGGTAGTTAGAGAGGTTTCAGCATTTAATACTGAAGACCGGTATCTGAAGGATGATATTGACGCAGCGCTTAGCCTCATTCAAAATCGCTGCATTTATAGTCTAGAAGAACTTTCCGAATAAGAAGCTTTCAGCATTCTTTAAAAAACACAAATCACAAACTGGATATAAAAAAAGGTCGCCATTTGGCGACCTTTGATCATTTAGAATCTTTTACAGATGAATATTATTCAATAATCATCTTTTGACGATATTCTGTACCTGTCAGACTCATAAAGTTAACCATGTAGGTACCTTTTTCAAGTTCCTCAAGGTCTATTTCTCTTCTTGAACCTGGAGCAGATGAAATAGTCAATTCTCTTACTAGCTTACCAGCTACATCATATACTTGCATAATGTACTTCGATTCGTTCGAAGATTCGAAGAACAACTTACCATTTGATGGGTTAGGATACAATGAGATGTTATCTACATTGATTTCATCAACACTAACTGGGAATATGCTGAAAGATTTGATTAATTCACAACCATTTGCATCAGTCATTGTAACAGTGTAAATGTCAGGAAGCAATCCAGTTTGATTTTGATCAGTAGATCCATTACTCCATAAGTAAGTGAAAGGAGGCGTACCACCGTTCGGAGAGATGGTGATGTTTCCACTTCCATCATTGGCAACCTGAGAGTTCAATTTCAAACTAGCACATTGGTTCAAGTTAAGTCTTATTCTAGGGACATCTCTAGAATCCTCCCAGAACCATGAGCTTTGAGTATCAGACCAAGACCAAACATAGCCATCAGGAACTGTTTCCTCAGAACCTAAAGTCCAAATAGAATCACCTTCGATTTCCATAGTGACTAAATAAGACCCAGGGTTTAAAGTAACCGCAGACTCAAGTGGGAAAGTTCCTACAGGAGCACTTGCTGAGTTTGATACATGGTTTGGACCGATAATAGCAAAATCTTTCTTGCCAATTGGAGAAGCTCCTGGATTTGCAAGAATTTGAGCTAGATCATAAATTCTGAATGAAACAAACGCTCCTTGAGAAACAAACTGCGTTCCAGCTTCATAGAAGTTCATTGAGATAGATGATGCAGTTGTTGCAGTAGTGATATCATATCTCACACCAATTTTATTTCCTTCCCAAAATCTTTGAACAAACTGAGGAATCACTTCATTATCAAGCTGATAAACAGTGTCTGTTACAGTCATTGCCTTGTTTTGAGAGTTATTAGTACTTACTGGGTCAGCACTATCAGACTCAAACGTGCAACGGAAAGTATACGTTCCAGTACCTTGATCAGGGAAATAAGAAGTATCTATTTTATCTAAATATAATCCACCTGGTGAAGGCATTACACTGGGCAAAGTTTGAACATAGGTCATGCTTCCAGTACCCAAAACTTCCATTTTAACTCTTGGGTTAGGGATAGTGTCACTTCCCCAGTAATCAAATAAACCACCGAATTTAACCTCGAAGTTGTTTGCTTGACTCTCAGGAATTCTTCTGTAAAAACCATTGGCAACTGTATCAACGATTTGGAACCAAGTTCCGCCACCGTCTCTACCCCATTGGTCTATACCAAAGTAAAGCTCTGTAGTTGCTAAATCACCTTCATCAGCTGTTTCGATACCAATATCATCAAGCATCCACTCGTAGTATTCGCCCGCATAAACCCATCTTAACCAGATCGTGTCACCTGCCCAAGCCGAAATGTTCACTTTAACAGTTCCTTCACCAATTGCATTTCCAGCAACTTGGTCGGCCCAAACTACAGTCCAGTTAGTTCCGTCATCGCTAATCTCACAAGTGTGATTAGTACTGAAATTTCTTAACCAGTATTCGAAGGTCAAAATTGCCGATGTCTCATTTGATAAATCAATAACACCAGTAGTAAGAATACCTGTGTGAGCAGCAGGACCAGTTCCACTACCTTGTCCTTGTCCACATGGTGAATTCGCAGCATCTAAGAAATTAGAATCGAAAATGACAAATCCGTTATTCGCTGTTGTAGACGAAATTGGATCACCACTTGCACAGCCACCTCTACCTCCAACGGTATTATTTGGATTTGAAAAAGGTCCTCTGTATTCCCATGGAGCAGCCATTGTGGCACCATTCAAATCAGTTCCTGTGTTTGTCCATCCAGATGGAATGCCTGAGGCAAAATCTTCAGACCAAATAACCGTTCCTTTAGTAGGTACATTTTGATCAACAGGCTTAGCAGCCTTCAATCGCACCTTTGTCGGTGTGGCCGAATTTTGAGGGGTAAGCACATTGTTGTTTTGCGAATAGGAAGTTCCTATTAAAGCACAACTTATGCCGAATAATAAAAGTTTCTTCATGATTAGTTTAAGTTATTGTATAAATCAAAATTCCAAAAGAATTAACGTAAGCATTCTTAATGGGGGGACAAATATAATATTTATTAATTTTTATTGGTTATAAAACCAGATTGTAAATATTAAATACTAATTACTAAGTTTTGTAGCACCTGCCGTGAAAACATACTCAATTATATTTGCTCCCATCTGCAACGCCTTGGTCCTGGTTTTTTCAGAATCCTTGTGAACGGATTGATCTTCCCATCCGTCTCCTAAATCACATTCAAAAGTGTAAAAACAAACCATTCTACCCTCGTAAAATAGACCAAACCCTTGGGAGGGTTGATTATCATGTTCATGAATTTTTGGGAGCCCTTTAGGAAAATCAAAAGTTTGGTGATAAATGGGGTGGTTGTTCGGTAGCTCCACAAAATCAGCTTCTGGAAAAACCTTTTTCATTTGTGTTC
>JALEGO010000462.1 GCA_022763165.1 Flavobacteriales bacterium | reverse complement strand
CTATTTATTCAATTCAGTGGCTAATCGTTGTAAAAATTGGATTCGTGACCACAAAAAATTCCAAAATAATGTTGAATTAGAGCACCTAGATGCAAGCTCAAACGAGGATGCTCAGAAAATTATGGAATTTGAAGAATTGCAAACAAGAATATCCAATGCAATTCAAGATTTACCAGATCGAACAAGGAATATATTCGAGATGAACAGATTTGAAGGCCTTAAATATCAAGAGATAGCGGATGAGCTTGACGTATCTGTTAAAACAGTTGAGGCTCAAATGAGCAAAGCACTTAAGTTTCTAAGGGACAAGCTAAGTGACTATATAAAATTGTTGATAATACTTTTTCTTGATTTTTTATAGGGTAAAAACCAAGTTGTGTGTATTGAACATAAGAAATGTCAGAAGAATTAGAAAATATCGATCAAATTAGCAAGTATCTCTCAGGAGAAATGGGAGTAGATGAGATTCGTGTATTTGAATCTTGGCTTGAAGCTTCTGATGTCAACAAAAAGCAGTTTGATGAGTTCAAACGCATCTGGAACGAGGTAGAGAGCCATAGTGCAGCTCAAAAGATAGATGTTGATTTAGAATGGAACATTGCTCAACGCAATTTGAATGTACAAGAGGAAAAAAACGAAACTCACATATCAACTGGTAAACCCAAAAACAATTTTCTAAAAATTGCAGCCGTGATTATCACCTTAGTCGCAGGTGCTTATTTCTTAAATATTTATCTAAAAAGCAGCACATTCGAAGAAATTGTGGCTCTTGAGGAAACTGTTCAACAGGAACTTCCAGACGGCTCAAATATTACTTTGAATGAAAACTCAAGCTTGATTTACACTAAAAAAGAATTTGGAAGCCTTAATAGAAATGTAATCTTGGAGGGTGAAGGCTTTTTTGATATTAAAAGGGATGAAGAGAAACCATTCACAATAAGTGTGAATGACTATGTGGTCAAAGTCTTAGGAACTTCCTTTTTCGTAAATGGATCATCCACCGATAGTCTCGTTGTCATGGTTCAAACTGGAAAGGTTGCGGTATACGAATCAGGTAAAGAAGACCAAGTAGTTTACCTTAAAGCTGGCGATAAAGGTGTTTTCAAAGCAGAAAAGAATAAGGTGGTTAAGTCTACCAAAGACGATAAAAATGATTTTGCCTGGAAAACAAAAAAATTAAGCTTCAAAAAGAAAAAACTAAGCAAGGTTATTAGGAAGCTAAATCGATTGTATGACTGTAATATTGTCATTGAAAATAAGTCATTGGAAGACTGCAGACTTACAGCTACTTTCGACAAACAACCTTTGGATCAAGTTATAAAGGTGATTGAGAGCACCCTAGGCATCACTGCAATAAAAGAAGATGACCGCATTGTTCTAAAAGGTGAAGGGTGTTAGAATAACCGACCGTCTATGTCAACAGTATTGAATCATAAATGTCTTCACTTTATGACTATCTTAATCCTTTGCTGGTCCTTTTCGAATGGACAGCAACTTGATTTAGATAGAAGACTAAGTTTAGATTTGGATACTACTCTAGAAGGATTTTTGGATATTCTAGATGAACATCATGATGTCAATTTTTCATACAATCCTGACAAGATTGATTTAAATACTCGAGTACGATATAAAACCAAAAAAACTTCCTTAAGGAAAATAATGAAAGAGGTTTCTCAAAAAGCCAATTTTCAATGGGAAGTAATGGAAAAGCAAATAATCATTCAGGACGTTGCCACCCAAAAAAAACCGCTAGAACCCATCGAGAAACCAAAAAATTTCTTCGTAATTCAGGGACACATCAAAGACAAGTCTTCTCATGAAACCATGATTGGTGCAACGGTCTATCATAAGGGACTCTCGGTTGGAACAATAACCAACGAATATGGTTTTTTCTCGCTCAGACTTCCTGAAGGACAACACAGGCTGCACATCTCTTTTATCGGATATAATGAAAGTATTATTGAAATCAGTCTTAATGAAAACAAAACACTGAATCACGATCTGGAATTCAATGAAGCCCTATTAGATGAAGTAGAGATTACTGATGAAGAGCTTATGGACTATCAAATTCTCGATCCGATGAAAGCGGTCAAAATTAGATCCGTAGAAGTCGATCGCATCCCAAAGTATCTTGGCGAGTCGGAACCCATAAAAGCATTGACTTCATACCCTGGCCTGCAATCACATGGTGATGGTTCTGTTTATTTTTATGTACGTGGCGGTCAGAGGGATCAAAACTTAATTTTGCTGGATGAAGCGCCAATATACGTACCAGCTCATTTATTGGGCTTCTTCTCCTCCATCACAACGGATGCGATAAAAGACTTGGAGGTTTATAAAAGTGACGTTCCTGCCGAAAAAGGAGGCGCCATCTCCTCAATAATTGATATACAGGCTAAAAATGGTAATCTCAATCATTTTTCAACCAATGGAAGCATAAGCCCTTTTGCCACACGTTGGGCTCTCGAGGGCCCTTTTAAAAAAGAGGTAGCCTCTTACTATTTGAGCATGCGCAGCTCGCATGTAAAATGGTTGATCCCAAGAAACCAAAGGAGCAGCACTGAACTTGGTTTTGGCGATGTCTATGCTAAAGTCAACTGGAAACTTGGTGACCACCACAGATTATATTGGACTTTTTATGCTGGGAATGATGAACTTAGCAGAATTGGTACTGGTTTAGGCAACTTTGGTCTTAATTGGAACAACTCTACTATCACGCTGAGATGGAACCATATTTTTTCTCAAAGGTTTTTCGCCAATTATACTTTTTATGGGAGCCAGTACAATTACAACTTAATCACGTCCAGCGAAAACAATCAGTTTTGGAATGAAAGAATAACAAATTCAAGCTTCAAAGCAGACTACAGTTTTTTCAAAGACCCCAACAACACAATCCGGTACGGTTTTCAATTCAAAGGGCACCTTTTTAACCCTGGAAACTTAAATTTTACTGACAGTTCTGATTTTATTACTCCAATTGTTCCTGAGAGAGCCGCTGGACACAGAATTTTTTACTTTTCACAAGAAAAGAAATGGAGTAATAAATGGGCTTTTAGATACGGAATTAGGTATAATGCATGGGTCAATAGGGGTCCTACAATAATCTATAGATTCAACGAGGGACAAGTAATAAGAGCTGACACTTTTCACACCAACCGGGTCTTTCACAAATTCAGAAATCTTGAGCCAAGATTGAGCCTGAGCAGACGCTTGGATAGTAGCAGTACAATTAAACTGAGCTACAATCACAAGGTTCAGTATTTGCAATTGTTGACTAACACTACAAGCCCCTTTACGTCATTGGCCGTTTGGATGCCATCAGGACCAAATATAAAACCCCAAAAATCTCATGATCTTGTGTTAGGCTATTATAAAAGCTTCAAGGGAAAGTGGAATATTACTTCAGAAGTATTTTATCGTAGGTTAGAAAATCAGATTGACTACGTAGATCACCCCAATTTACTCCTTAACCCACTGATAGAAGGAGAATTAAGACAAGGCCACACCAATGCTTATGGTATAGAGTGTAATGTGGAAAAGAACTTTGGTCAAAACAGTGGACGATTAGGATACAGTTATAATCGCGCTATCATGCAAATTAACGACCTGAACAATGGCAATCCCTATTCTGCATTTCAAGATAGACCCCATCAAATAAGTTTCTTGCTCAATCATAAAATTTCAGAAAAATGGACTGTTTCATTGATGTGGAATTATCTTACCGGAGCCGCTTACACCACTCCTGTAGGTTTCTATTCTTATCTAGGACAGCAAGTTCCATATTATGGGGACAAAAATAACGATCGTCTACCTGCCTATCACAGATTGGATGTTTCTTCTGTTTGGAAATTAGGACGTAAAAAAGATGCTAAATGGAAACACGATCTTACATTGACCATTTACAATGCTTATGGTAGGCGAAACCCATCATTTCTCAACTTCAACAAATTTCAAAGTGACAATGGTTTCAGTATTCCTCTTGACTTAATCGAATCATATCGTTTTACACCCACAACAATATCTTTCTTGGGCTTTATCCCCAGTCTGACATATAACTTTAAATTTAGATGAAGAAGTACTTGATTATAATAGCACTTTTTTTCTTTTGTTTTGCTTGTGAAAAACGAATAGACTGGGAGTATCAAAATCTAGAGAGTCAAGTTATTGTTATAGATGCACTACTTACTAATGAAAGAAAGAAACACTACATTACTATTAGTGAGGTCTCTGCCGATATCAACGGAGATCAAAAACTAGTTTCTGGAGCCCAGGTAAATGTAATAGTCGATGACACAAGTTACTTGCTTATTGAAGCATCACCAGGGAAATATAGTACCGATTCAAGTTTTCAAACCATAATCAACAAAGACTACAATTTGAGTGTCGTTTACAATGGCAAAAATTTTGAAGCCAGTACTTACAGCATTCCTGTTACTCCTTTTGAACCATTAAAATACGTTGAAACGAATGACTCTGGTTTCTATAGAGTGTCTCAAGTAACATCAGAAATTAGCACTGATGAGGCCATGTATGAAATTAGCATTGATTGGTCGCATATTCCTGGTTTCGACACTTTAGATTATGAGGAAAATCATGCCCTTTTCTACGAATATTCGTTAAATAGTATTGATGAGCATCAAATTTTTTCTGCTGGCGAAGCCGAGGTCACTTTCCCATTAAACGCGATCATAGTAGAAAAAAAGTATTCTCTTACACCAGAACATGCAAATTATATAAGAGGTCTCTTATCAGAAACGCGATGGAGGGGTGGCGCTTTTGATGTTCAACCCGCAAATCTCCCAACAAATATTCAAGGAGGAGCAGTGGGCTATTTTGGCGCCAGTTCAGTTATTATAGATACAATAATCGTTCAATAGAAAGGGTGAACACATTTCACTTGTCCACCCTTTAAAACTACAAAAATCAGTCCTCCTTCAACCTCCCTAGTCGAGCAGTGATCGTAGCATTTTCCTTGCGTACAATCCCAAATAGTATCTTTCGATATGTATATTCAAATGAAGGGTACAGAATAAAATCGTATCCCGGATTTGATTTCTTCAAATTATACATTGCAATAAACTGTGATTTGCCACTTACGCTAGCTCCAATGAACGGGACAGGCGTAGGCATCTCAGCAAAACCATTGTTCGTAACCATCCCATAAGTTTTCTTAGACAAGGTCCAAAACCCAAAAAGCTTGGTCACTTTGCCTTCTGCCGTTTTTTGTGCGGAGACCTCCATATCCGGACGCCCCATTTGAAAATCAATATTGACTTTTGAGGTTCCTATGCTGGTCATCTTGCATGAAGACATTAAAACGATTATTGATGATATATATAATATTCTTTTCATGTTATTTTATTAATTGTAAAACAGAATGAGACTCAGAATTGCCAATTGCAATAAAATGGCAATGAGATAAAGTATTTTTTTGTTTCGCAACAAGAGCCTCATATCATTAGTTTTCTTGTTTAAACTTGATGCAAGTCCCAGAATCTCCTGTTGTCGTGATAATAGCATCAAATTGTTGTAATTTACCCTTTCTAAGCTTTCTCAAGGCTCTGTTAACCAGATTAGTGGTAAGATCTTTAATATTTAATGCGTCAGTGCTATTATCACTTGCCAAAGCCATTAAAGTTTGTGCTCCCATTGTGTTGACATTTCCGACAACATCATAATCTTCAGTGGGCTCGCTCATTACATAGACAGCAACACCATTAATTTTTTGTGGAGTCGCACATGGAGACTGAGCATTAGACAATTGCGAGAATAGCATAAATGCGATTAGTGCCGCAAAATTTAGGGTTAAGTTTTTCATAATTTCAAAATTCGTTTTGGATCTAATTTTATTGATGTACAAGCTTATTCTTGAATCATCCCTCTTTTTAATGTAATTGGACCTGTTGTATTGGCAGATTTCAAAATGACACCGGTCAATGAATCTTGAACTGCCTTGTTCGAATGAGCTTTGACTTGATGCTGCGCTGGTCTGTCGTTGCCAGCGTAAACTCCAACATTCATCAAAAGCCCTATAAAGACTATAAGTTTTATTTTTTTCATGGTAATTGAATTTTGAGACAAACCTATGGTGGGGCTTGAGTTAAATCTTGAGCGAATCAATTACCGTGGAAGATGGATTAATTTCCGTTTAGAATGTCCAATCTTCGTTTTATGAGAATCAATTGATATCTGACAGCAGATCCTGAAAAGCCTGTTTGCGCCTAACACTTAAAGGTACG
>JALEGO010000461.1 GCA_022763165.1 Flavobacteriales bacterium | reverse complement strand
ATTGTAAGATGTTTCAGGGATGAAGACCTAAGAGCTGATCGACAACCTGAGTTTACACAATTAGATTGTGAAATGTCTTTTGTGGACCAAGAAGATGTGCTTAATACCTTCGAGGGACTGACAAGGTCTCTCTTTAGAGATATTCGAGGGGTTACCTTAAATGAGTTTCCAAGAATGACCTATGATGAGGCAATGGAAAAATATGGATCCGACAAGCCAGATATCAGATTCGAGATGACTTTTAGAAACTTGAATGAAGTCGTCAAGAATAAGGGCTTTAATGTATTTGATGCCGCTGAATCAGTTTTAGGAATTTGTGCCCCTGGATGTGCAGAATATACTAGAAAGCAATTGGATGGTTTGACTGATTTTGTGAGAAAACCTCAAATTGGTGCAAAAGGATTGGTATATGTAAAATGCAATGATGATGGTACCTTCAAATCTTCTGTGGATAAATTCTATGATCAAGAGCAACTCCAATTATGGGCAAAATCATTTGATGCTAAACCTGGAGATCTAATTTTGGTTCTTGCCGGTGATGATGCTTCCACTCGAAAAGCACTTAATGAATTAAGGTTAGAAATGGGTACGAGACTAAATTTGAGAGACCCAAACACTTTTGCGCCTTTGTGGGTAATTGATTTTCCTTTGGTTGAATATGATGCGGATTCAGGACGATGGCATGCTATGCATCACCCATTTACATCGCCAAAACCCGAAGATGTGGATAAAATGGAATCAGACCCAGGAGCTATTCGAGCCAACGCCTATGACCTGGTCATTAATGGGGTAGAACTAGGAGGAGGCTCCATCAGGATTCACGATAGGGCTATTCAGGAGAAGATGTTCAAGCTCCTTGGCTTTACCAAAGAAGAGGCGGAAGAACAATTTGGATTTCTTATGAACGCCTTCGAGTATGGCGCACCTCCGCATGGCGGTATTGCATTTGGCTTTGATCGATGGGTCGCTATCTTCGGTGGTTCTGATTCTATTCGTGATTATATTGCCTTTCCTAAAAACAACTCCGGCAGAGACGTCATGATTGATGCACCTTCAAGAATTGACAATGCACAATTAGACGAGTTGGGTATCGGTGTCAACGAACAGGTAAGTTTGGATTGAAATTTTTAATCAAGATTTTCGTTTTATACTAAATTGTAGTAATATTCCAATACTTCAATGATCGGATTATGACAAACCTTCGCCCTATACTTTTGTTTTGCCTTGTTTTATTTGTTTCCCCATCATTTGCCCAAGTTATGCAAGATTATGTCGAGTATTGGGATGTTGAGGAAACCAAGAAGAAGAGTGAAGGGAAATATAGAAATGGCTTTGAGCATGGAACATGGAAGTACTGGTATGCAAACGGCCAGTTGAAAGAAGAATCCAATTACAGAATTGGAGAATTTCATGGAAAGGTTACGATGTGGTATGATAATGGGCAGGTCAAACAACAGGGTTATTTCAGAAGAAACCTTCCAGATAGTTTATATCAAGAGTGGAATTCCAGTGGAGATATTATTGTGCAGGGTTCTTATGATAATGGAGTGAAAATTGGGATATGGGAAATCAACAATGATGATGGAACTCCAGCTTGGAGGAAACTTTACAGGAACGGCAAAATTAGAGTGATTTCTGCTTGGAATCAGGAGGGAAAGAAGACCCTGGAGAACGGAAACGGATTCCTCACAAGTTACTTTGCAAGTGGTGAGTTTAAGCAGTCTTGGGAGTATAAGGATAGTGTCCGAAATGGTGTTACGATAAAAAAGTTTCTTAATGGCAATGTAGAACATACAGGTCTTTATAAAAATGACGAACAGTCCGGTGAATGGAAATTTTTTAGTGATGACAAAAGAAGGGTCAAGTTAGTTACTTATGATTTGGGTTCCAAGAATGGTAAGTATATCGAGTATCATGGAAATCAGTCAGATAATAATGAAGGGGTGTCAATTCGGGGTTATCATAAGGATGATATGAAAGACGGGCATTGGGAGTTTTTCTATGATAATGATAGTCTTGATATGGAAGGAGACTTTAAAAAAGATAAGCAGCATGGCTATTGGAAGTTCTATTATGCTAATGGAAATGTTGAAGCTGAAGGCAATTTCTTCGAAAACAAGCATGACAGTATATGGGATTACTATTATAAGGACAAGAGCAAATGGAGAAAGGGAACTTTTGATAAAGGGAAAAAACATGGCCTTTGGACGACTTGGTTTGAAAATGGGCAGAAGCTTCAAGAAGGTCATTACCAAAACGGTTTAGAGAATGGACTGTGGTCTTCATGGTATGAAAATGGGCAGGAGAAAGATATGGGTAGCTATGAAAAAGGAATGATGACCGGAGATTGGAAAGGTTGGTTTGCCAATGGGCAAAAGGACTATGAGGGAACCCTAAGGATTTTTACTTTACTCCAAGAAAGAGATCAAGAGGGTACCACAGATACTACCACAATGGGTGTGAAACATGGCAGTTGGACTTTTTGGTTTGCTGACGGTACAATTCGAGAAAAAGGTGGATATCACAGAGGTAAGAAAGATGGTTTTTGGGAGTATTATATTCAAGGTGGCCGAAAAGACAGCGAGGGTTCATACCAGAAAGGCCTCAAAAATGGTAAATGGACTTTTTTCTATCAAACTGGGCAAAAAGCCAGAGAAGAAAACTATAAAGACGGGAAGCTGGATGGCCTCAGTCAAGCTTGGTTTCAAGGAAACCAATTGCAAAGCAAGGTTAATTTTTCCAATGGAAAAAAAGATGGGCTTTGCATTTTTTATAACAATACAGGAAAAGAAGTCTTTAAAGCGAATTACAAGGACGGAGTAAAAGTGAAAGATCTATAGTCTGTCGATTTGACTTTATTAAATTGTTATCATAATCCTTAGAAAGTCCTGTGATTTGGTGTTCTCTGAAGTTTTATTAATTTTGTAGTCGAATTTTAAGATGATATGATGAAGAGGGCAGGCCCCTCTTTTTTGTTGCTTATGATTTTGGTGAAACAAATAGAAGATTTAATTAACGAGAAATTCGAGGGCTCCGATAAGTTCCTTGTGGATGTCAAAGTGAGTCCGACCAATGATATTATGGTAGAGTTTGACGCTGACAAAGGTGTCTCTGCTCAGGATTGTAAAGAGTTGAATCGATTTCTAGAATCTGAGCTTGATCGGGATAAGCAAGATTTTGCTTTGACAGTAGGTTCACCAGGTTTAGATAAACCCTTTAAGCATCAAAGACAATATGTTAAAAATGTTGGTAGATCTATCAGAGTTGTAACCCATGAAATGGAAACATTCGAAGGGAAATTGACTCATGTGGATGAAGACCATATTATTTTAGAAAGGAAAATTAAAAAGGATAAAGAATTATTGAATCTGCCCTTCGAATTGATTAAAGAGACAAGGGTTATAATATCGTTTAAATAAATGAAAAATGGATAGTACTGAGCTAATTGAATCGTTTTCCGAGTTTAAGGAATTCAAGAGTATTGATAGAGAAACTATGATGAATATTCTTGAAGAGGTATTTAGTAATATGCTTAGGAAAAAGTATGGTGAAGAAGCGAACTTCGATGTCATTGTCAATGTTGATAAAGGAGATTTACAGTTGTTTCACTATCGAGAAATTGTGCCAGATGGTGAAGTTGAAAACCCTAATCTTCATATCGCCTATTCTGAAGCCATTAAAATTGAACCAGATTTCGAAATCGGTGAAGAAGTGACACATGAAGTAACCATGTTGGACTTTGGAAGAAGAGCTATTCTTGCTATGAGGCAAAATCTTGCTGGTAAAATCAACGAACTTGAGAAGGATGGTATTTACAAAAAATACAAGGATCGTGTCGGAGAGATTATCACCGGAGAAGTATACCAAGTATGGAAGCGTGAGATTCTCATTTTAGATGATGATGGAAATGAATTGATTCTGCCTAAAATGGAACAAATTCCAACTGATTACTTCAAGAAGGGTGATACAGTTAGAGCCGTTGTCTTAAGAGTAGACATGAAAAATAATACTCCGGTGATTATCTTATCAAGGACATCACCAGCGTTCCTAGAACGATTATTTGAACTTGAAGTTCCTGAGGTTTTTGATGGACTTATTACAATTAAGAATATTGTTAGAGAACCAGGTGAAAGAGCAAAAGTTGCCGTTGAGTCATATGATGATAGAATCGATCCAGTTGGTGCATGTGTTGGTATGAAAGGGTCAAGAATTCACGGAATCGTTCGCGAATTGAAAAACGAAAATATTGATGTTATCAACTACACCAATAATGTTCAACTCTATATTACAAGAGCTCTTAGCCCTGCAAGGATCACCTCAATTACCATCAACGATGATGATAAGAGAGCTGATGTACATTTAAAACCAGATCAGGTTTCCTTAGCCATTGGAAAGGGAGGACACAATATTAAGTTGGCTTCTAAATTGACCGGTTTTGAGATCGATGTTTATCGAGAATCAGTAGAAGAAGTAGAGGATGTTGATATAGAAGAGTTTGCCGATGAAATCGAGCACTGGATTCTTGACGAATTGAAGGCAATTGGTTGTGATACCGCAAGAAGTGTATTAGAGCTTAGTGTAACCGATTTAGTAAGAAGAACAGATTTAGAAGAAGATACAATAAAAGAAGTTGTATCAATATTAAAAGCAGAATTTGAATAAATATTTAATTTTGAGAATAATTTATGCCTGAAGCAACGAAAAGATTAAGTAAAGTAGCAAGGGAATTTAACGTTTCAATTCCTACCATTATTGATTTTCTAAGTGAGAAAGGCATAGATATTGAAGCTAAGCCTAATACGAAAATCGATCCTGATGTTTATACCGTATTGGTTGATGAATTTCAGGATGAGAAAATCGTCAAAGAAGAGTCTAGATTAGTGGGCTTGAACAAAGTTAAAAGAGAAACGATCACTCTAGACGATAAAGAAAAGAAAGCTTCACAACCCAAT
>JALEGO010000048.1 GCA_022763165.1 Flavobacteriales bacterium | reverse complement strand
GGACTCAGAAAATGTAAAACCGGCAGGTTTGGTCACATTTGCTGTATCAAGATAATCACATCCATTACCATCTGTGATAGTAACATAATAATCACCATCACATAAATTCGTCAAATTCGCAGCAACACTTCCAGTTGACCACACATATGTAAAAGCCCCCACTCCACCGGCAGGTGTTGCTATAATATTTCCATCACATGTATTATAACAAGACATGTCTACTGCGGCCAAGTTATTCGTTATTGGACCTGGTTCATTGATAACACTTGGCACGGAAGTAGGACAGTATTTTGAAGCAATGTCTACTCCGATAAGTGTATAATTACCCTGAGGAAGGCCAGGATATACATTGGATGCTTGGACTATTGTGTCAGTTCCATTGGAAAAATGATAATTCGTTACATTTCCAATTTGGTCAGTATAAGTAACAATTCCGGTTGAATCAGCATTACATAGCACATCTGTTGTGACTTCACTGACATCCACGGCAAAGACATAAATATCTTCACTTACAGATACGAGACACATGCCATTTGGCAAGGTCAATTGATAGGTAACAGTGTGCGTTCCTGCACCTGCACCACTTGGGCTAAATTGCGGATTTCCACCTAGAATTACACCTGTTCCTGGTAGCCATGTTCCCCCAGGATAACTTGCGTACAAATCAGTATCATTGTCTGTAACACATAATGAATCTGGCGTAACTAGGAATAATGGACTTGGGATAATATCTCCGTCTAGAATTGTTTCTTGAATTGAATCCTTACAGCCACCTTGATCAGTAACTACGACAGTCTGAATTCCAGCACATAGACCAGAAGCGGAATCAGTATTACCAGCAAAATTTGCCCAATTGTAGGTGTATGGTCCTACACCACCCGAAACAGCTAAACTTATAGAACCATCACAAGAATCCTCGCAAGATTCATGGTACAATGTAGGGGTAACAATAACGTCAGGACAAACAATAGATACAGAATCGATACCTTGACAACCCGAAGCATCTGTCACAGTGACTGAATGTGTTCCACATCCCAAATTGTTATTCACTGCTCCCGTGGTGCCATCTTCCCATAAGTAATTATAGGGGGCCACTCCTCCAGTTACGGTTGCCGTTCTGCTGTAAATAGATCCACAGCCTGCCGGATCTACATTTGCTCCGGCATCTACTTGAAGACCTGTCACAAAAACGCTATAGCCTCGTGTAAAAGTTCCTTTATAAGGACATGCATCATCTTCAATGTACACTGTAAATATATGTGGAGTAGCACTGATGTCGGCTGCAGTGGGCGTCCAAGTAAAAGTTCCAACAGGATTGCTGGTTCCTTGACCAGTAACATTCCATGTACCATTTGGAATTCCAGAATTCCATGTCATCGTCAATAAATCGGTGCCATCTGGGTCAAATCCGTTAATGGTAAAGGTGACTGGGAATCCAGCACATATGGTATCTGAAAAATCACCAGTAGAACTAGGTCCTCCATTAACATCTCCTGGCTCAGGTGGATCATTATTACAATTAATTGTATAAAGTTGGATATCTCTAATTGTCGAACCAACTAAGACACCATTACGCCATTCTTCTACTAACACTGCTAACACCGTAACCTCTTGCTGAGCAGCAGTCATACACAGGTCACCAGTCAATGGATCTATGGAAAAAGTAGTTCCCGGAACAGTAGAAATAGGGTTGTTAACGCTAAATGGGTTTGAGTATGTAATTGTGGAAGACGCCCCAGTTTTAGGATCAATCAAAGTGTAAGACAAAGAATCACTATTGGGATCAATTGCCCCATGATTAAAACAAAATTGATTTTGGGTACAAACAAATGGGACAGGATCATTAGTAAAAGAAGATGAACTGTTACATGGAGCTGCCACATTATTTAAGGTAGCCTCAACGTACATTGATTGACTTCCTGGATTATTAATGTTCGTAATAGCTGGATTCCTACAACAAATGCTATAGTAGAAAGTCCAGTCGGTACAGGCTGCGGGCAGGGTAACTTGAGCTTTGTATACATATTTTTCAATTCCCGGGTATGGTGATCCTGGTTGGGTGCAGGTCGTTTGAACAGTCGCACAAACAGGCGCCACATCAATAGGAAATCCAGGTTCTAACGTTAATTGTAATATTATTTCCGAGGTTCCAGTATAACCACAACTTGGAGCCTTAACTCTGACCCAAGGACTAAATGGCGCACCGACCCCCGAACAGTCTCTGTAAAATGCTAGTGTAACTTCATAATTATTGCCGCCTAGACAAGTGTAGGAAATATCCGCCCCAACTGCGTGAGAGGCCTCCGACTTCTGCGTAAATGCAAATAAAAAAAACAGAATAATCAGATTTATCCTTGAGAGTGTATAAAATTTCATCATGCCTGCATTAAAAGTAAAGAACAACAGAGTGTTTTCAAAATGACGAGATAAAATTTAATTGGTTGCCTGCAAAAGTCAATTTATTGGAACAAAATTAAAATTGCTATATTTAGTGAATTTCAAACTTTTATTCTCATATCCGTTCTCAAAACCAGTTTTTATATAATCAAAGTTATAACCGAGGCCATTAAACGAAAAATCTGACAATTTATCATGAAAATTATCACCATATAAGTACAGCGCTTTACCAAAATAATTACCAAGATTATACCCAAGAAGTGAAAACCGATCTAAACTGCTTCTGTATTCTTTTTGAAAGGCTTGGTCCAATACCTCAAACCTCATGGTATCGGTCACCAAGAAATTGGTTAATAGGTGGACATCCAGATTTTCAAAATAGGCTACATCAATATTATCATACTCTTTAATCTTATCAAAAGCGTACAACTTTATATCATAATCTTCACGAAAAGTATTAAGCTTAGTTAATACATCACTGGTGAATACCTTATTCGTTGATGGAAGTACAATTACATTGCTCTTGGCTATTGATAATTTTTCTTCAAGCTTCCATAGCCTTGGCCTTTCACTTGTTATCACAGAAAAATTAGAATCTTCTGCTCCAAACTTCAATCTAGATAAGAG
>JALEGO010000460.1 GCA_022763165.1 Flavobacteriales bacterium | reverse complement strand
TATAATCATTCTCAACTCTTATTTAGAATGATTCTTAATAAGCTCACCAATAGTCAACGGAGGATCTGAAGATGGAACTCTTAATGCTCAGCCAAGTATATAAATTGTTATCCGTTGCATTGGTGTATTTTAGTGTACGCGACATAACACCTAACTCCACAATTAAGCTGGATTGCTTCCAACAAGAGTAACTCAATTTTAACTGATTAGAGAAAAAGTTAACAAAATCACCTTGTCCAATGAAGTTTCCGTAGTCGGAGGCTCTACTATTGTAATCTACAAACAAGTCTGCTCCAAAATTCAGGGAATCTGGATTATCTCCTTTTCTAGCATAGACACTTTTCAATTCTATCTGCAATCTCTTTTTACTCCAGGTCAAAATCCCAAGAACCTCCTGAAAGTTAGACCCGAAAGGATGTGCGAGGGATTGATTGAAATGCCCATAATTCTCCATATTTCTTCCATGAGAAAATGTGAAAGGCCTTACAGCATTGAATTCACCCCGAGCATTGAGACCTTCAACATTGAAAACGTCATTCCATTTTAACCCAAATTGATAACCATATTTATTGGCCCACCAACCGTTTCGAGCTCGGATTTCTGAGAGTAAGAACTCATCCATAATTAACTGTCCATAACTGTAAATAGAATTGCTGAATTTGTATTTAATGTTCAAACCAATTAATGAATTATCTGCTGAACCAATAGAGTACTCTACCGGTCTGTAGAAAATCACAGGGTTAAGATAATTCCATTCAAAATTTCTATCATTGAGTGTATCACGCCCCCCCCAAATCACAGATTCATATAAACCTATGCTTAGCGATTTTGTGGCTTGAAAATCCAAAAAGTGCATCGAGCCAAACTTGTTGGGATGATCCCAATAAGCACTCCTTTTACCCTCAAAATTTTTGAAATTCGCCCAGATATTCGTCAACTTCAACTTCCAGATTTTGGTATTTGCTTTGAGGTAAGAATATGGCATTGCATAATCCGATAACAATAGAGATCTATGACCGTCTCCTATGAAATTTTTTCCATGTCCAATCATAAAATCGAACACCTCATTCGCCACAAAATGCACATCACCAAAGAACAAGTTATAATGATAACCCATGTTTGTCCCTTTGGCTTGTCCCAAAGTGTTCACAACAGACCTTCGTTCAATAAAATCTGACTCATACTGAAAAAAAGAGGAATTGTAACTTGCATATCCGAAATGCGCGTAAAACTGATTGTTTAAATTTAACATTGCTCTGCCACCAATGCCTGTTTCTAACTTCAAATCGGGGGACGGACTCTCCAATCCTATCCCGATCGTTCCAATCGGTTCAAAAAATAAAGACTTCTTCTTTTGCAGACTATAAGGAGCGCGCCATAAGCTATCTGAAATAATCCGAGAAATATCCCGGTGTAGTAAAGGTTTACTTGAAGTGTGAATCATGTCCTGACTATTCAATTCTTTGTCAAAGGACTCATTCAATAAGCTTCCTAAAGGCAAATAACTCTGTCCAAATAACACTTGAACTTGAAAGAGAAATAATATTACAGAAAATAATAAAAACTTGCGCATTGCATTAGCTCACCTTAGATTCAGGAGAGTTACCCTCAGAATCTTCTTTTTTAATAACCCTGAAATTACCAGAAGCATCCACCTTTTGTTTGACAAAGAATGGGATTTGCGACAACAAGATGGTAAATCCAATGAGTAATACAAATGTATAACTGGGATCCAAAAAGTCGAATGTTATCGCGAGATACATTATAAGAAGATTGAAAAAGTATATGATCAAAACACACTGTCTATCAGATAAACCTATTTTTAATAATCTATGATGGATATGGTTTCGGTCAGCTGTAAAAGGTGAGGCACCTTTCAGTGTTCTATAGATGAACACTCTCAATGTGTCAATCAATGGATAACTAAGACAAGCAAGCACAAATACTGGTTTTGAAATATTCAGCATATTGTCAGGCAGATCGGAAACTGGAAATTCTATCAGTCTTATCGATAATACGGAAATAATCAGACCTATGGTCAAGGAACCTGAGTCACCCATAAAAATCTTAGCTGGACTAAAATTGAAAATTAAGAAACCGATTAAAGATCCAGCCATGGCGAATGCAAGAACCGAAAGCTCTATTCCTCCTGCAAAGTAAAACCAGATACCCATTGCAATAGTAGCTATTGAACCAATACCTGCTGCCAATCCATCAACACCATCTATTAGGTTAAAAGCATTCACGATTACAGTATATGTAAACACTGATAGAAAAACACTTGCCCAATAAGGCAGTTCGTAAATACCAAAGATCCCTTTCATCCCTGTAATTCTGATATCAGCCATCAGAACCAGAATAAAAGACACTATTAAATGCGCTGCGAGTTTTTTTGTTGCTGCGGTACCTATTATATCATCTTTTACACCAACAAAGAACAGCAATAACATTGTTGCTCCAATGAATTGAAAATCTCTTACACCACTAACTAGAGCGCCAAAATCTTCTGCCTCTGTTCTGAAATGAAACCAAATAAAATACGAGAATAAAGTACCTGCGAAAATGAGGATTCCACCAATAGTTGGGATTTTCTTTTTGTGTAGTTTTCTCTTGTCATCTGGCTCATCCGTTAAATTTTTGAGATGCGCAACTTTGATCAAAGAAGGCATGGTTAACAGCACCAGAACAAATGAAGTTAAAAAGGTCAGTCCGATTTTTATCTCACTCCCAAACAACAGCCGTGGTTTGAGCCAAATGTACTAAAAATCAAAATAATAATTAAATAAATCTGTTTTAATGCTAACAGTGAAAAGTTGAGAAGTCTGATCTGACAAAAATGGATTTCCTCTCCTTTGTCTTAGAAAATAATCAAG